>DATBRP010000053.1:0-2640 GCA_036560245.1 Hyphomicrobium sp. | reverse complement strand
ATCGCGCTAATGGCGCGTTGCTTGCCTCAGTCGCTCGATCTCATCTTTGAGTTTGAGTTTTTCCTGCTTCAATCGGCGGATCTCGATGTCGTCTGTACTTGGCCGCGCGACCGCTTGATCGATCCGTTCCTCAAGGACGCGGTGCTTTTCTGCGAGTTCTGCAAGATGAGCCGTAATTGCCATCATTTGCCTCCTAAAGAGATTGCAGACGTTGAAATCGTGCCACACGTTTCGAGCGTGGTCAAACGTCTGCATGCGCATACTCACGAGATTTGACCTTCATTGCGCCGCAATCGCGCGACCGCGCCCGTTAGAGATTCGTCAAATAAATTCATGTGATTGGAAACACGTAGCAACATCGCGCTTTTGCCTGTTGCCAGATCAAGGGCAATCGCCGAAAACGCTGCAATCAGCCAGGCGGCGGGGTAGGGCAGAGCACATGGAGCGGCGTGACGAACGCGAGCTCAGAGAAGAGTTGGTGAACTTGCGGGCAGAACACCGCAAGCTCGACTGTGAAATCGTGGCCCTTGAAGAAAACCCTTTGGCCGACCAACTTCTTGTCAAGCGACTGAAAAAAAAGAAGCTCGTCCTCAAAGACCGCATTACGCAGATCGAGGACAAGCTGCTTCCGGATATTATTGCCTGATCGGCGTTCACGGCTCCGGCTGGCGGCGCATTTCGCGGGCCCCGAGCGTTAGTGAGTATGAGTTCACTCTCTCCACCCGTTGATACCTGGCTCTACCCGAGCGGCGCCGGCCTCTATTGCGAGCCGGGCGGCTTCTACATCGATCCGCATCGTTCCGTTGACCGGGCCGTCATCACGCACGGCCACAGCGACCATGCTCGCGCGGGGCATAGCGCCGTGCTTGCGACAGCCGAAACCATCGAGATCATGAAGGTGCGCTACGGGGCCGATTGCGCGGGCGCGTTCGAGCCGCAAGCCCTCGGCGCGCCAATCTCGATCAATGGCGTCACCGTGCGCCTCGTTCCCGCTGGTCATATCCTCGGGTCGGCGCAGGTCGTCATCGAATGGGCGGGACGGCGCGCGGTCATCTCCGGCGATTACAAGCGCGCCGCCGATCCGACGTGCGCTCCGTTCGAACTCGTGCCGTGCGACGTGTTCGTCACCGAGGCAACGTTCGCGCTGCCGGTGTTCCGCCACGAAAAGGCGGAGCACGAAGTCGAAAAGCTGCTCGGCTCGATGGCTGCAGAGCCCGATAGAACACATCTGATCGGGGCTTATAATCTCGGCAAATGCCAACGCATGATCCGCGTCATCCGCGACGCCGGTTATGACGAGCCGATCTATCTGCACGGCGCGGTCATCGCGCTGACCGAACTCTATCAGAGGCTCGGCATCGATCTCGGAGAGCTGCGTCCCGCCACGAGCGCCGACGCCAAGTCCTTGCGCGGCGGCATCGTCATGTGTCCGCCGTCGGCACTTGGCGATCGATGGTCGCGCCGCTTCGGCGATCCGGTCAATGCTTTCGCAAGCGGCTGGATGCGCGTGCGCGGCCGCGCCCGGCAGCACGGCGTCGAACTTCCGCTTGTCGTTTCCGATCACGTCGATTGGCCGGAACTGATCGCGACTGTTGTCGAGGTCGGCGCCGAGGAAATCTGGGTGACGCATGGGCGCGAGGATGCGCTGGTCCACTATCTCGCGACCATCGGGCGCAAGGCGCGGGCGCTGGCACTCGTCGGCCGGGATGAGGAGGCGGAATAGCGATGCGCGCCTTTGCTCGTCTTCTCGATTGCCTCGTCTACACGCAGAGCCGCAACCGTAAGGTGGCGCTGCTCGGCCGTTATTTCCATTCGGCGCCGGATCCCGATCGCGGCTGGGCTTTGGCGGCGCTGACCGACGGCGTTCCGATCCGCTTGCCGTTGCGTCGTATGCTGACGGATCTCGTCAGCCGCTTCGTCGATCCTGTTCTCTATCGCCTATCGCGCGACTACGTCGGCGATACCGCTGAAACGGTGTCGCTGTTGTGGCCGGATAGCGCGCCGGCGCAAGCAGCCTCCCCTCACCCTGGCCCTCTTCCCGCGGAAGGGCGAGGAGAGGGAACGGCGGGAACCTCGCTGCAACTGGCTTTGGATCTTACCCCTAGCTCCTCCACGCTAGAGGGAGGAGAATCCCTGCTGGGGCACAATTCGGTTCCGGAACCGGCGGCGCTTTCGCTTGGCAACGTCATCAGTGAAATGGCGGACGGGACGACGGCGGAGCGCACCGAACGTCTGGGACGACTGCTCGACCAACTCGATGCATCCGGTCGTTGGGCACTTTTGAAACTGCTCGGCGGAGCGCCCCGCGTTGGCGTTTCTGCACGCCTGGCGCGCACAGCGCTGGCGGAAAGCTATGGGCGCGACGTCTCCGAGATTGAAGAAATCTGGCACTCGCTCGAGCCGCCTTATCTCGATCTCTTCGCATGGCTCGACGGCAACGCCGAGCGTCCCGATCCCGGCGCCAAACCCGTCTTCCGTCCGGTCATGCTGGCGCATCCGGTTGCGGAGGAAGACTGGCCGAAACTCGCGCCCGAAGATTTCGTCGCCGAATGGAAATGGGACGGCATCCGCGTTCAAATCGCGGCGCGCGGCGGCGATGTGCGTATGTTCTCACGTCAGGGCGACGATATCTCCGGTGCT
>DATBRP010000052.1:0-4664 GCA_036560245.1 Hyphomicrobium sp. | reverse complement strand
GCCGTTGTTCTTGTCAGGCGGCGAGTCTCATCTTAAGTTTCTTTAATAAACGGGGTTATCCACGGTGAGTGCGATGACGGAAACCTGTACACGGCCAATTTCAAAAGCCGAAGTCGACCGCTTTTTATTCGGCAAACATATTACCGGCTGCCCGGTCTGCGGACGCTTTCGCTCGCAATGCGATGTCGACGTCCACACGCTGACCTGCCAGCGCGCCGACCCTTCGTCGACCGCGCCGGTAAACGTGCTGATGATCGTTTGCCAGAACTGCGGTGCGATCCAATTTCACGACCGCGCCGTGATCGCTCAATGGCTCGAATGCCAGAAGCGCGTGTTCGCGAAATAGCGCGGCGCGCCGCTGGTTTTTGGCGGCGGCCTTTCCGCGGTTTCGCGCTTATTCCGGCTATCGGTCGGCGAATCCTAATTCTGGATATTTTCGGTAAAGATCGAGGCTTTCAAGCGTCCTTCGCCATTTCGCGCAATTTGAATTTTTGAATCTTGCCCGTCGAAGTTTTAGGCACCTCGGCGAAGACGACGTGGCGCGGAACCTTGAAACGCGCGAGGCCCTGGCGGCACCATTCGAGAATTTCTTCAGCCGTCGCCGTCGCGTTGGGCCGAAGCTCGACAAAAGCGCAGGGCGTCTCGCCCCATTTTTCGTCGGGCTTTGCAACGACCGCACACACGGCGACCGCTGGATGCCGATAGAGCACGTCCTCGACCTCGATCGACGAGATGTTCTCACCGCCCGAAATGATGATGTCCTTTGAGCGGTCCTTGACCTGGATATATCCGTCGGGATGCAGCACGCCGAGATCGCCGGAATGGAACCATCCGCCGGCGAAGGCTTCCTCGGTCGCTTTCTGGTTTTTCAGATACCCCTTCATCACGATGTTGCCCCGGAACATGACCTCGCCCAACGTCTCGGCGTCGGCTGGAACTTCCGTCATCGTTTCGGGCTCCATCACGGTCAGCCCTTCGAGCGCCACGTAGCGGATGCCCTGGCGAATTCTCTTGGCGCGCCATTCGGCAGCGGGAAGATCGTTCCACGACGCATCCCATTCGTTGATCGTCGCCGGACCGTAGGTTTCGGTCAGTCCGTAGAGATGCGTGAGTTCGAAGCCCGCTTCCGTCATCGCGGCGATGACCGCAGCCGGGGGCGGCGCGGCGGCATGATTGAACGCGACGACGTGGGGGATGGGCCGTTTCTCATCCTCGGTGGCATTGAGAAGCGTCGACATCACGATTGGCGCGCCGGAAAGATGCGTGACCTTATGCGCCACGATGGCGTCGTACATCGCCTTGGCGCGCACCCAGCGAAGGCAGACGTGCGTGCCTTGCGCCAGCGTCACCGACCACGTGAAGCACCAGCCGTTGCAGTGGAACATCGGCAGCGTCCACAGATAGACGGGGAAGCGCGTCATGCCGGTCGAGATCGTATTCGCGTAGCACATCAGCGCCGCGCCGCGATGATGATAGACGACGCCCTTCGGATTTCCCGTGGTGCCGGATGTGTAGTTGAGCGAAATCGCATCCCATTCGTCGGTGGGCCATCGCCAATCGAAAGCGGGATCGCCCTTGGCGATGAAAGCCTCGTAGTCCTCGTCCGAAAGCGGCTCGCCAGTTTGCGGAAATTCCCGATCGTTATAATCGATGACGATCGGCTTCACCTTCGTCAGTGCCAGCGCCGCCCTAACCGTCTCCGAGAATTCGCGGTCCACGATCAGAAGCTTCGTATCGGCATGATCGAGTTGGAAAGCGACGATTGCAGCGTCGAGGCGCGTGTTGATCGTATGCACGACGGCGCCCGTCATCGCCACGCCGTAGTGGGCATCGAGCATCGGCGGCGTGTTGGCGAGCATGACGGAAACCGTGTCGCCCGGCCCGATGCCGCGCATCGCCAGCGCGCTGCCGAGGCGGCGGCACCTGGCATAGAACTCGGCATATGAAATGCGCGTATTGCCGTGGATGACGGCGATATGATTGGGCGCTGCGACCGCCGAGCGGGAGAGGAAGCTCAGCGGCGTCAGCTGCTGGTAATTGGCGGGATTTTTTGCGAGGTTTTGTTCGTACGGATTGGACACGATCGCTTGCCCCGGTTCATGCCATTCGCGCGCGGAATCTTGCGCGCGAACGACGCTAGCGAAAGGCACCTAGGCCAGCAACCGGGTAATTATGCCAAGCTGCAGGCGCTACGCCGGAGAACCGTGAACGGCGTCATATTTTGACGGACACGCGCCGATGAAGATCGGCGTCGCCGCATCACTCGCCGTCGGCGGCCTTTTCCTTATCCTCTTCCTTGCCCTTCTCGCCGTCCTCGTCCTTCTCTTCTTCTTCCTTCGCCGGGGTCATACCCTTGAGCTTGGCGAAGACGCGAGCCTGCTCCTGCTCCGGTGTTTCCTCCGGGGCTTCCTCAGCCGCCTTCGGTGCCAGAATCTCGGCTGTCGTGGTGGACGGCGCCGTCGTCTCGGCGGCCGGCAGAAGCGTACCTGCGCGCTCCAGACCTGGATCGCCGTCTTTGCGCTCGCGCTCCGTGCGGCGCGCCGCCTTCTTCACCTCGGCGTCGAGGTCGATCTGCGAACAAAGCCCGAGTGTCACCGGGTCCTGTGGCGTCAACTGCGCCGAGTTCCAGTGTGTGCGGTCGCGGATCTGAGCGATTGTCGGCTTCGTCGTGCCGACGAGCCGCATGATCTGACTGTCCTTGAGTTCCGGATGGTTGCGCAAGATCCACAGCACGGCATTCGGCCGGTCGTGGCGGCGCGAAACCGGCGTATAGCGCGGGCCTTTGCGCGTCTGCGGCAGCGGCGGCAGCTCGACCTTGCTCACGGCCAGTTGCAGCTTGTAGGACGAATCCTTTTCGGCGCGGGCGATCTCATCGCGTGTCAGCTGGCCGTTCGTGACCGGGTCCATACCTTTGATGCCCTGCGCCACCTCGCCATCGGCAATGCCTTTGACCTCGAGAGGGTGCAGACCGCAGAATTCCGCAATCTGATCGAAGGCCAGCGCCGTGTTCTCCACCAGCCAGACGGCAGTGGCTTTCGGCATCAGGGGGCGGCGGTCGCTCATGGGTGTCCTCTTTCGGTCTTTCGCGCGCGTCCGCGAAAGCCAGTGCAAAGGTAAAATTAAGGGAATAGCCCCTTATAACGCCGGAGCGGCGGGGGATGCAAGGCTCCAGTGTCTGGACTTCAAGGGCGCCTGCGACAAGGCCGCAGCCGGATTGGCCGCGCAGCGGTTGCAGGCGGCATTTGTGACGGGGTAGTGTCGTGCGCACAGGCCCGGGAGCCACCGGCCTGGACGCATATCGAGGAAGATCGGAATGCTCGCAACCGCCGGCCGCAGCAAATATTTCGAGGACTTGGAGGTCGGCCAGGAAGCCTCGATGTCGCGCATCGTCAGCGAGGCCGATATCGTTGCCTACGCGGCGCTGTCGGGCGACTACAACCCGGTGCATCTCGACTCCGAATACGCCGCCAAGACGATCTTCAAGGAACGCATCGCCCACGGCATCCTGTCGGCCGGTTATATCTCGGCCATTTTCGGCATGAAGCTGCCGGGGCCTGGCGCCATCTACGTGTCGCAATCGCTGTTCTTCAAAGGCCCGGTAAAGATCGACGACCGCGTTGAATCGCTCGTGCGGCTGGTCGAACTCGTTCCCGACAAAAAGCGGGCGCGGTTCGAATGTGTCTGCACCGTCGCCGGCAAGCCCGTGCTGACCGGGGAAGCCGTGCTGATGGTTCCTCCAAGGCCGAGATAAGAGCAAAATAGGCGCGAGCGATTCTTCAAGCATTCTTGGAGACTGAAGGAGACGCGCCGGCATGCACGTCATCCACGGCCACAAGCACGTTCCGATCGAGCATCGCGGCGGCGCTGTCGCGATCGGCAATTTCGACGGCGTGCATCGCGGCCATCGGGCGCTGATCGGGGAGGCTAAGTCTCAAGCCCGCGCTAGGCGCGTGCCGTCCGCCGCGTTGGTTTTCGAACCGCATCCGCGCGAGTTCTTTCAACCTGACGAGCATCAGTTTCGCCTGACGCCCCTGAAGCGCAAGCTCGCTTTATTCGAAAAGCTCGGGCTCGACATTGCCTTCGTCGAGCCGTTCAACGCTGAACTGGCGGCGCTCACTGCGGAAGCGTTCATCGAGCGCGTCCTCGTGGCCGGCCTCGGCGTCGCGCACGTCGTCATCGGCTACGATTTCTATTTCGGCAACAAGCGTGGCGGCAACCCTGAGCTTATGCTGCGGGCGGGGGAAGAGCTCGGCTTCGGCGTCACCGTGATGCCGCCTGTCGCGGAAGACGGCGAAGCATTCTCGTCTTCCGGCATCCGTTTGCATCTTGCTCAAGGCGACGTCAAAGGCGCGGCCCACATGCTGGGCGAGTCGTGGCGCGTTCGGGGGAGAGTCGTCGGCGGCGCCAAGCGTGGTACCGGGATGGGCTTTCCGACGGCCAATCTGCCGATGCCGAAAGGGACGACGCTCGGCCACGGCATCTACGCGGTGCGGGCCCACATCGACGGAACCGCGCACGATGCTGCCGCCTATCTCGGCACGCGGCCGACGTTCGATGACGGCATGCCGGTGCTCGAAGTGTTTCTATTCGATTTCACCGGCGATCTTTACGGACGCGAGATCGAGGTCGAGTTCGTCGATTTCATCCGCGGCGACCGCCGTTTC
>DATBRP010000051.1:0-1626 GCA_036560245.1 Hyphomicrobium sp. | reverse complement strand
ACTTCCGAGGATGTTTCGGCGTGGCTGGCAGGCGGCGGGCGGGCAGCATAAAAAGGCGCGATGACGAGTTCATTCCAGTACCGCGATCTGACCGAAATCGACGTCGCCCGGCTGGCCGACGAGGTTGCGTTTTTTCTGCAGCCCGGAGATACGCTCTGCCTCGAGGGCGATCTCGGGGCAGGCAAATCGACGTTCGCGCGCGCGCTGATCCGCACGCTGTCGGGCGATCCGGAACTCGACGTTCCAAGCCCGACATTCACGCTGACGCAAAGCTATGAAACGCCGCGCTTCGACGTCGCGCATTTCGACCTCTACCGCGTTACCGATCCGGACGAACTGGACGAACTCGGGCTTGAGACGGCGTTGAACCGCGGCGTTGCCGTCATCGAATGGCCATCGCGGGGCGGCAAACGCATTCCGGCCGATCACTACGCCATGCTGTTCGAGGAAACCGGTGCCGAGGATCGGCGCAGCGTCACCATCGCCTCGGCTGAGCCGCTCGTGCAAAGGCTCCGGCGCTTCGCCGCCATTCGCGATTTTCTCAGCCGAGCCGGATGGGGTGACGCAACGACCCGCGCCGTCTATCTGCAGGGCGACGCCTCCCCTCGCCGTTATGCGCGACTGACGAAAGCGGATGGCACGCGCGCCCTACTAGTGGACTCTCCACGCCGGCCCGATGGTCCGCCGATCAAAGACGGTAAATCCTATAGCGCCATCGCGCATCTTGCTGAGGACGTCACCGCGTTCGTCGCGATCGGCAACGTCCTGCGCGACGCAGGTGTTTCGACGCCGCAAATCTTTGCCGAAGACCTGGAGCAAGGGCTTCTCGTCATCGAGGATTTCGGCGACCGCGTTTTCGGCGCCGAAGTCGCACGCGGCGAAGATCAAAAATCGCTTTGGTCTCGCGCCACCGACGCGCTGGTCGCGCTGCAGGCGACCGCTCCGCCGCCACACATCCGAGTCTCCGACGGCACGACGTTCGAGCTGCCGCGCGCGGACGAGGGTGTGCTCGAAATCGAAACGCAATTGCTTCTTGATTGGTATTGGCCGGCGCTGCACGGCAGCCCAGCTCCGCAACCGGCGCGCGACGCCTTCACGGCGGAATGGTGTCGCGTCTTCGCCCGCGTCCTGAAGCAGCCCAAGACCTGGCTCCTTCGAGATTATCACTCGCCGAACCTCATCGCCCTTGAAGACCGGCCGCCGCCACAGGACGTGGGAATAATCGATTTCCAGGATGCGATGATCGGCCCGGCAGCCTACGATCTCGTATCGCTCTTGCAGGATGCGCGGCTTGACGTTGCTCCGAGCCTCGAAAAAGACCTGCTCGAACGCTACTTAGCCGCAATCGAAAAACGCGACGCCGCGTTCGACGGTCATGAATTCCGTTTCTGCTACGCGGCGCTCGGCGCGCAGCGCAACACGAAAATCCTAGGGATATTTGCACGCCTCGCCATGCGCGACGGCAAGCGCCAATATCTCGCTCATCTGCCGCGCATCTGGGGGTATCTCGAACGCGACCTGCAGCACGAGGGCCTTCACGCGCTCGCCGCGTGGTATGACCAAAACCTGCCTCGGAACCTGCGTGCACAAGCACTGACGATCTGACAATTCCGGAGACCGCCGCCG
>DATBRP010000050.1:0-16359 GCA_036560245.1 Hyphomicrobium sp. | reverse complement strand
GCACGACATCAAGGCCCCGCCGACGCTCAGCATGCCTGAGCGAATCAAAGCCATTCTGATCGGTTCATCCGGCAATCTCGTCGAGTGGTACGACTTCTACGTCTATGCGGCGTTTTCGCTGTATTTCGCCAAAGCCTTCTTCCCGGAAGGCGATCAGACCGCGCAACTCCTGAACACCGCCGCCATCTTCGCGGTCGGTTTTCTGATGCGGCCGATCGGGGCGTGGTTCTTCGGGCGGATGGCCGACCGGAACGGGCGACGCGTGGCGCTTACAACCTCCGTGCTGCTGATGTGCTTCGGATCGGCACTGATTGCCGTGACGCCCGTCTACGCGAGCATCGGCATCGCGGCGCCGGTCATTCTGCTGTTGGCGCGGATGGTCCAGGGTCTGAGCCTCGGCGGCGAGTACGGCACGAGCGCCACCTATCTCTCCGAAATGGCGACGGCGGACCGGCGTGGATTCTATTCAAGCTTTCAGTATGTGACGCTAATCGGCGGGCAGCTGATCGCGATGGTCGTTCTCATCATCCTGCAAAAGTTCGTTCTGACCGGCGCGCAACTCGACGCCTGGGGATGGCGCATTCCGTTTGTCATCGGCGCGCTTCTTTCGGCCGTTGCCTACGTCATGCGGCGCGATCTCTATGAGACGGAAGCGTTCAGTCAATCGACGCGGCGCGAAGGCTCACTTGCGGCGTTGATGGCGCATCCGCGCGAAGTGGCGCTCGTTGTCGGATTGACTCTCGGCGGCACGCTCGCGTTCTACACTTACACCACGTACATGCAGAAATTCCTCGTCAACACCTCGGGCTTTTCGAAAGACACCGCGACGCTGATCTCGGCATCGGCATTGTTCATCTACATGCTGTTGCAGCCGGTCGTGGGGGCATTCTCCGATCGCGTTGGGCGTCGTCCCGTCCTTATTGCCTTCGGTGTTCTTGGGACGTTGTGCACGGTTCCGATCATGTCGGCGTTGCAGGACATCCGTGACGCATGGGCAGCGTTCGCACTCGTGCTTGCAGGCTTGGCGATTGTTTCCTGCTACACGGCGATCAATGCCGTCGTGAAAGCCGAATTGTTTCCGACATCGGTGCGGGCGCTCGGCGTCGGACTACCGTATGCGCTGACCGTCGCTGTCTTCGGTGGCACGGCTGAATACGTAGCGCTGTGGCTGAAGCAAGCGGGGCGCGAGACGGACTTCTACTGGTACGTCTCGGGCTGCATCGCCGTTTCCCTCGTCGTCTATGTCACGATGCGGGATACGCGGGACGATAGCGCGATCGATCAAGCGGACCGTAGTTAAATCAGCCTCAGCGCCTTGAGGCTGGCGTGACCATTGCGGCCGACGATGACGTGATCGTGCACCGAGACGCCGAGAGGCTTTGCCGCGTCGATGATCTGTTTCGTCACATCGATATCGGCACGCGACGGCGTCGTATCTCCGGATGGGTGATTGTGGACGAGAATAATCGCGGTTGCCGACAATTCCAGCGCGCGCTTTACGACTTCGCGAACATAAACCGGTGTGTGATCGACGGTGCCATGGCCTTGCACTTCGTCGGCGATCAGGTGGTTCTTTTTATCGAGAAAGAGAATGCGGAATTGCTCGCGGGCTTCGAAGCCTTGCGCGAGGCGGAGATAATCGAGCACGCCGTTCCACGATGAGAGAGTGGGACGTGATTGAATTTGGATCTTCACCAGACGTTCGGCTGCGGTCTTGATCAGCTTCAACTCTTCGACGGCGCGATCACCGACGCCGTCGATCTCTTTGAGCCTTTCCGCCGGTGCCGAGATGACCTCGGCGAACGAACCAAAACGGGCGAGCAGCCGTTTTGCGATCGGCTTGGTATCGATGCGCGGAAAAGCGCGAAACAGGATCAGCTCAAGAAGTTCGTAGTCGGGAACTGCATCACCGCCGCCGTTGTGAAAGCGGTCGCGCAGGCGGCGACGGTGTCCGGCTTTGTCGTCGACGATGTCTTTCGCTTTGCCGGCGCCAGCAAACAGTGCGCCTTGTTCTTCGGCATTCACCCTATCGTCGCCAGACCCTTTGGAATGCGACATCGGTTTTGTTCCGGTCAGGCGGCGGCGGGAAGGTCGTATGGCGGGAGGTGCAGGCCCGCCGGCGAGGTCGTGAAAATCTCGCAGCCCGTTTCCGTCACGCCGACCGTGTGCTCGAACTGGGCCGAAAGCTCGCGATCGCGCGTCACCGCCGTCCAGCCGTCGGCCAGGATTTTGACGTGCGGCTTGCCGAGGTTGATCATCGGCTCGATCGTGAAGAGCATGCCCGGCTCGAGAACGACGCCTTCTCCGGGTTCGCCGTAGTGCAGAACGTTCGGCCGGTCATGGAAGACGCGTCCCAGGCCGTGGCCGCAGAAATCGCGCACTACGCTGCAACGCTCGGCCTCGGCAAATCTCTGGATGGCGGCGCCGATGTCGCCGGTCGTATTCCCCGGTTTCACCGCCGCGATGCCGCGCATCAGGGATTGATAGGTGACGTCCATGAGGCGCTCGGCGCGGCGGGAGACCTCGCCCACCGGGTACATCCGGCTCGTGTCCCCATGCCAGCCATCGACGATCAGGGTGACGTCGATGTTTACGATGTCGCCGATCCGCAGGGGCTTTTCATTCGGCATGCCGTGGCAAACAACGTGGTTGATGGACGTGCAAGTCGAATAGCGGTAGCCGCGATAGTTGAGTGTCGCGGGCAGCGCGCCATGGTCAAGCGCAAAGGCGAGGACCAGATCGTCGATCTCATTGGTCGTGACGCCGGGCTTCACGATGGGCACGAGCATATCCAGGGCTTCGGCGGCGAGGCGACCCGCTTTGCGCATTGCAGCAAATGCCTCGGCGTCGTGCAGCGGGACCTTTCCGTCCCGGCTGGCGACCTTGTTTACTTCAACGTTCGACATGTTGCTCCGATCAAGGAACTCATATGGCTCAAGCTATAATTTAGTGCAAAAATGCGTTCGTGCAAAAGAGCGCCTTTGCGAAGGGCGTCACGACCACAGGAGGAATGCGATGATCCGTTTCGGTGCCCCTCTTTTGGGAGGGGTCTGCAGTATAGGTCTAATGTTCGTCGCCGCGGATATAGGGCAAGCGGCGAACGCGGTCGAGATGCCAAGTGGCCATGATGCCGCTCTCGTTCGCGTCGCGGATAACGCCACACCGGCGTGGGCTGCGCCAGCGACAATGAATCCCGACTACAAGGCGGACGAGCCCGCGGCAGCACCGGCGGCTCCGGATGCTGGAAACACCGCGACGGAAGCTCCGGCGGCGCAAACGACTGAAGAAGCCGCTCCGCCTCCGACGGGCGGTCAGGCAACGACCGAGTATTTCGGCGGCAGCGCCGCGCCGAGCAATCCGGCTTGGGCTGCCGAAGCGACGATGGACCCGGATTACAAGAACGGCGAGGCGGCTGCGCCGGCGGCTCCTGCCGATACCGGCAATGCTGCAACGGAAGCCCCGGCAACCGAAGCACCCGCAACGCAGGCCACCGAAGAGGCCGCGCCGCCTCCGACGGGCGGTCAGGCGACGACGTCGTATTTCGGGGATAGTGCATCGCCGAGCAACCCAGCGTGGGGTGCCGAAGCGACGATGAACCCGGACTACAACGCTGCTACCGCACCACCAGCCGCGGCAGCGACGACAGCGCCCGAGGCAACGGCTCCCGTGCGTGATGCCGCCGTTGAAACGTGCCGTGAAGCCGTCGATGCCAGTGCCAAGACGGCAAAGTTGCATTTCACGGAAGATAGCGCCGCGATCGCGCCGGACAGCCATGCCGGGCTTACCGCCATCGCCAAGGCTCTGAAAGACTGCGGCGATGTGGTTGTCGAGGTTGGCGGCCATACCGATAGCGTCGGCTCGCCCGAGGCCAACAAAATTCTCTCGGAGCTTCGCGCCAAGAAAGTCGTCGATTTTCTGACGGCCGCCGGTGTCGATGCCGCCAAGCTGAAGGCTGTGGGTTACGGTCAGGCTGATCCGCTTGCCAGCAACGGCACGAAGGAAGGGCGCAAGCTCAACCGGCGCGTCGAGTTCCTGGTGTCGGGCCACGGCTGAGACGAAGATCATCGCATCGTGGGCGGCGGCCTCCTTTCGGCCGCCGTTCCCGTCCCACGGGAAAAGTTACGCGTCGAAGGATTATGCGCGAAGCCGTGCGGCCGCCATGTCGATCACGGCCAAGTCCGCTTCAGGCCGCGTGCCGTCGCCGATATGCCAAGCTGCGGAAAGCCCGCTCCAAGCCAATATCCACATCAGCAACCGCCGACGTTCGAGCCCGGCCGCAGCCGTTATCACTTCGAGCCGGCGATCAAAGTGCTTTGTAACGGTCGCCGTGTCGTGCTCGGGATTGCAGAAGATATTGGCGTAGTCGAAATCGCGTTCGCCCAACAGTCCCTTGGGATCAATCGCAAGCCAGCCGCGGTCTCCGAAATCGAGAATGTTCTCGTGGTGGATGTCGCCATGCAGCACTTGCGCGTGACGGGGCGCGGCGAACAGTTCCCGAGCTGCAGCCGCCGAAGGCGCGAGCCCGCTATTAGCATCGGCAGCGGCGCTTAAATCTTTGAACCACGGTAGGAGCGACGTCAGCGCGGGAAGTGGTTTCGCCCTCGGTGCGTGGAGTTTCGCGACCACATCACAGATGATGCGCGTCGCCGCGTCATCGCGGCCATTGCGGGTGAACTCGATCAGCGAAGACTGGCCTTCCGCGCGTTCCAGCAGGATGGCATTTTCGTCTTGCGCGAGAACGCGGGCGGCGCCGTCGCCGTCCCACCACGCCATCAGCGCGCAACCAGCTTTCTCTTCGGGATCTCGCGGGACTTTCAGCATGGCGCGTAGGCCTTGCTTGCGCACCGGAAGAAGATCGCTGCTGTGCGTGATGATCGGTTCGCCGTCGGGAACGAGGTCCCACCGCGTGAGATATTCGCCGAACATCGGTTGAGCGTACCCCGTACAAAAGCGGATATGTGTCTGCCATAAAACAAAAGCGCCGGAGGATGTCCGGCGCTTTCAATCGTTGCACGTGCGAGGCAATGCCGGTGCTTAAGCCGGTGTCTCGTCGGCCGTAACTTCCGCCGCCGTCAACTCGGCGACGAGGCGCTGGGCCTGGCCGACCCAGTCCTGCTTCTCGATCGCACCCTTGAGGTTCAACGTTTCGTCGAGGTTCGCGATATCCTCGTCCGAGAGGTTGGCGATCTGCTCCAGCTTGTAGCAGTTGAGCTGCTTCAGGCGGTTCTGCAGGTCGACGTCGATGCCCTTGATCTGCGTCAGGTCCTCGGCCTCGCCCTTCGGCTTCTTGAAGCCCTTCCAAGCAGCGTTCAGGCGGCGTGCGCGCGCGTCCGTACGTTCGAAGATGCGAGCCGCTTTGCCGCGACGTCCACGGAGGTAATAGAGCTTGGCGCGGCGGACCTTGCCACGGCGCAACACTTCGATCTCGGCGATATAGGGCGAATAGACCGGGAAAACGCGTTCGACGCCTTCGCCGTAGGAAATTTTGCGGACAGTGAAGTTCTCGTTGATGCCGGCGCCCGAGCGCGCGATCACGACGCCCTCATAGGCCTGAAGGCGCGTTACCGACGCATCAACCTTGCTCTTGGCCTTCTTTTTGTCTTTGGGGTCTTTTTCAGCGGATTCGACGACCCGGACCATCACCTTGACGGTATCGCCCGGGGCGAACTCTGGGATGCCGCGCTTCGCGAGGACGGCGTCCATCTGCTCGCGCTCAATCTCTTGGATAATGTTCATCTTATTGATTCCATTTCGTTTTTTGATGACGCAGAGGATCGGCTTGGCGTCAAGGACCCGAGCCGTTCATGCAGGCCCAGATGGGCCACCCGTTTGAGGGAATTATTGTTGCGCCGCGTGATAGCCGAAGAACAGGCGTTTGTCGAGCGGCAACCGGGGAATGCGGGCGGTCTCCCAAACGCTGCGGCGCTGGGTCGCCGCAACCGCCGGCTGACCCTTCATGCGGGCGAAACGTGCCGTGCTTCAGAGCCCAAAGGCGCTGCCGATGATGTCGCCCAGCGTCGCGTCCTTCTGAGCCGAGCGCGAAACGTCGGCGTCCTCACTATGCACGCGGGCGGCCATCCTCTCCGGATTGAAATTTGGTTCGACCGGCGCGAGGTGGTCGTGGCCCTTGTTGATTTTAGACCATTGGCCGTCGAGCGCCTGCGTAATGCGCTTTTCGTGACCGTAGATGTCGCGAAACGTCTTGAGCTTACCGTTATCATCGACCCACGCCGTGAAGTAGACGAGGTGGATCGGGATTTCTTTCGTGATCGGAACTTCGTTGTTTAAGGGGCCCGAACGATCGAGCTCTTTGACCTTGGCGGCGTCCCAGCCTTTGTCTTCCTTCAAGATCAGCTCGGCGAGCTGCATCGGGTTCTGTACCCGCAGGCAACCGTGGCTCAGCGTACGCTGCGCCTGACGGAACATCCATTTGTCCGGCGTATCGTGCATGAAGATCGTGTGCTGGCTCGGGAACGAGAACTTGACGTGGCCGAGGACGCTCTTGGGACCGGGCGGCTGCATCACGTGGTAATTGCGAATGTCGGTCGTCGCCCAGTTGATCTTGCGCCAGTCGAGCGGCTTGCCGCTTTTCGTTTCGAGCTGCAAGCCGTACTGGCGCATCAATCCGCCGCCACGGATGAGGCTCGGCCATAGCTCGTTGACAGTGATGCTTTCGGGAACTTTCCATGCCGGACGCAGCACGACGTATTTCAAAGGCCGCGAAAAGATGGTGCTTTGCTTGTCGACCTGGCCGGCAACGATCTTCGCGGTCCGGATAATTTTGCCGTCCTTGTAGACGTACTGCATGAACTCGGGGATGTTGTTCAGCACATAGAAGTTGCCCATGTCGGGCCACATCCAGCGCCACTCCTCCATATTCGCGCGAATGCGCTTGGCGGCGGGACTTAGCTTCGCCAAGTTGCCATCCTTGGGCAGCATCGTCAGATAAACTTGGCGCAATTTCTCGAACTGCGGCTGCTGCGGTTGCAGACTTCTGAGATAGGCGTCCGGCTCGTGCGATGTGGCGAGCGCTTCGATCACGGTCTTCGGCTCGATCCATTGCGGGCGCCGGTCGAGGTTCGTCGTCAGCATCTCGGCGGGGTCGGGAATCCGTCCGCCGCGGGCATAGCGCGCGTAAAGCAGCGCGGCCGTCGAATACTGGATCTCGGCATCGGCGAGCGAATCCGTGTCGGTCGCGGTAAGAGCCCCATTCTCGAGTTTCGGAAGCTTGAATGCGCTTGCGTCGAGGGCGTAGGCATTGGCGTTGGCGAGTTCGGCTGCAAGCGCCTTGGCCTCGGGTTTCACTCCGGCGGCGGTGACCCAGAGGGCTTCGCCGTGGCGCGCCGCGTAAAATTCGCTGAGCGCTTCCTGATCTTTCTTTTCGTGCTCGTCGCTTGCGGGCTGCACGTCTGCGAGTTTGGTGCGAACGACACCGAGGACCGGATCGTCGGGCGTTGCCGGTGCTGCGGCTGTACTTTCGGGCGGCGCGACCGTTGCGGGCTCATCCGCCAGGACGGGCTGTGTCAACGCCAGTCCGGCAACGATGCCGAAAAGAATCCTTCGCAAATTCCCCATCGCCCCATCCCGATTGGCAACGCGCACGTGCCGAGAGATTGCTCGCGTGCCCGCCGTAAGGAACAGCTGGCGCGACGGCGCGAATCTCTCCGGAGCCTATTTGCCCAGGAAATCCTGACCATGCAAAGGCGAAGCACACATCGCGCTATTTACGTGCGGTTTCGGCCACGGGAGGGCAGGAGATCGGGCCGGCGATCCGCCGTCAGGCGTTCGGCCTGCTGTCGCCGCCACTCCTCGATCTTCTTATGGTCGCCCGAGAGCAGAACGTCGGGGATCGAACGGCCCTGCCAGTCGCGCGGCTTGGTAAATTGCGGATATTCGAGCAGGCCGGCCTCGAAGCTCTCCGTCGTCAGGCTTTCGGACGCGCCAAGAACGCCGGGCAGCAGGCGCACGCAGGCCTCGATCATGACCATCGCAGCCACTTCGCCACCGGCGAGGACGTAGTCGCCGATCGAAACTTCCTTCAGCCCCTTCGCCGCGATCACGCGGTCGTCGATGCCTTCGAAGCGCCCGGCAAGCAGTGTGACGCCGGGGCCTTCGGCCAGATCGCGAGCGAGGCTTTGCGTCAGCGGCGTTCCCCGCGGCGAGAGATAGATCAGCGGTGCGTCGGGGGAGAGGCTGCGTGCATGATCGAGTGCCGGGCCCAGAACGTCGGCGCGCAGAACCATTCCCGCGCCGCCGCCGGCAGGCGTATCGTCAACCTGGCGATGCTTGCCGAGCCCGAAGTCGCGAATTTGCAGGGTGTCGAGCGACCAGATCCCCGCCTCGCGCGCCTGGGCCGCGAGCGAAACACCGAGCGGCCCCGGAAACGCCTCGGGGAAAAGCGTCAGCACCAGTGCCCGCCACGGCGTCCGGTCCGCATCGCGCTCAGGGAAGTGCGCCATTAGACGCCTTCGACGATGGTCATGTCGATCGATCCGGCGCCCTGGCGCAAGATTTTAGCTTCGGCGTATTCGGGCGAGGTCGCGTAGCCGTGTGCGTGCTCGTAGCTCGGAAACTCGATCACGACGTTGCGCGCCGTGCCGTTGCCTTCCAATATCTCGGATCGGCCGCCGCGGATGATGGGCTTGCCTTCGTATTTATCGAGCGCGATTTTCGACTTCGCGACGTAGGCCGCCCATTTGTCGGGGTCCGTGACGGTGGAGTGGGCGATGACGTATCCCTTCGGCATTTCGATCTCTCTGTTGGATGTGTTTCAGCCGACGAGGCATAGCCGGAGCGGGGCGGCTTCGGCAACCCGACGCACGTCCGGACGATATGGCGGATGAGAAATGGCGGGCGTTAAGGGGTTACGATAGGCCGCACGGCGCCGAGATTGGCGTCGCTGCTGGGGCGAGCCGCTTCGCTCCGGGCGCTCGCGCTTTTGGTCTCGGTGTCCCAGGCAAACATACCGCCGAAGATGTCCGAGCCGCTCGAATTCGTTTCGGCGGATTTAAGTTTTTGCCCTTTGGCCTCGAGGTCGGGGTCGGCTTTCACCAGTCGCTTCGCCAAGCGCGGCGACAGCGGTGCGAGGCGCTTGCCGATCAGCGTCGGGCAGGCGGCATTCGGGTCGGTGCCGACGGGTGTGATCGAATTGACGACATAGCGCTTGCCGCACATGCCGATCTTTGGCAACTCGCGCGTCTCGGTGAAATCGTCGTAAGCCTGCTTCAACGGTCCCCAAGTGTCGCGGGCCGGATTGTCGGCGTGCTTTTTCATGTTTGCGGCCGTCATGCGGAACGGAAAGACGTGCACGGGGACGGACGTTTCTCCGGCGGCGAGCGCATCGCGGACGAAGGCGTAAATTTCTTCGATCAACACATCCGACATGGCGAAGCAGCCGACGCTGCGGCAATCACCGTGGACCATGATGAAGCTGCCCGTTCGTCCAAGTGCGCGGTCGAGCGCATTGGGATAGCCGATGTTGAACGCGAGGTGGTATTTGCTGTCGGGCTTCAGGGCTCCTGGTGTGACGTTATAGAAGCCTTCCGGCGACATGCTGTCGCCAACGGTACGCTTCGGTCCGAGCGTGCCGCCCCAGTTGCAGACAGGAAACGTTTTGATCAGCGCATAGCGGCCGTTCGGGCGCGCTTTCCAGACTTCGAGTTCCGACTCTTCCTTGAAGACGCGGATATAGACCGGGGCTTCGGGGACGATGTCTTTCAGAATGAGGGCGGCTTCGACGGACGCCGGCAGCGGTTTTTCGGCGGCCGCCTCGCCAGCCCACGCGGAACCGAACGCCGCGAGCGTGCTGACGATAAAAAGAGCCGCAGCGAGCCAATGTGCTCGCGTGGTCGAAAGCCAATGCATTTCGCCGTGAACCCCGCCTCTCGTTCCCCGGGCTGACAGCAGCTATCGCTACTGACGGTTAAAGCTCGGTATACGTCGAGTGTGAGCTGGGCGTGGTTAGAGCGGGGCGATGATGTGGCGAGGACTTCGTCGGACTGAGGATTTCTCAATCCACGCAACGCGATCGCTCATGCCTGTGCGATGTGGGAGAGGAACGTTTCCGCGGCGGCTTTCGGGTCTTTGGCGGCGGTGATCGGACGCCCGACGACGAGATGATTGGCGCCGAAGCGAAGCGCGTCTTCCGGTGAAGTGATCCGGCTTTGGTCTCCACCGTCGCCGCCTGGAAGGCGAATGCCGGGGGTGACGATCAGGAAATCGGCGCCCGTCTCGGCGCGAACCGCCGCAGCTTCCTGGCCTGATGCGATGACGCCATCGAAGCCGGCATTTTGAGCCAACCGCGCGCGGCCCAGAACCAACGCTCCGGGCGTTGCGGAAATTCCCTGTTCGTCGAGGTCGGACTGATCGAGGCTCGTCAGAACGGTGACGGCGAGCAGCTTCGTATTCGAGCCGGTGCGTCCGCGTACCGCCGCTTGAAGCGTTTTCGTGTCGTGACCATGCACGGTGAGGAAGTCGATGCCGAGGCCTGCTGCGGACGCGACGGCGCGTTCGACGGTGTTGCCGATGTCGAGAAATTTCAGATCGAGGAAAACGCGTTTGCCCTCGTGCTTCAGTTCGCGGGCCAGCGCGAGGCCATCCGAAAATAGAAGTTCAAGGCCGATCTTGTAGAACGTGACGCTTTCGCCGAGGCGGTTCACCAGAGCCCTCGCGTCGTCGTAGGAAGCGACATCGAGCGCGACGATCAATTTGTCTTTGGCTGCGTTCATCGACATCGTTGCTTATCCGTGCAGGACGCGCGCGGCTCGCGCGAGTTTCTGAATGACGGTTTTCAACTGCTCCTGCTGGTCCTTGTTCTTGAGATGCCCATGCTCATCGAAAGCGTCGGCAGCGCGTGGCAGGAGAAATTGGTTCGGCAGCACAAGCGCGCCTATACCGAGTTCAAGCACGAGACGAAACTGGATAAGCCCGCGCAGACCTCCCGTTCCGCCCTGCGATGCCGCGCCGAGTGCAAAGACGCGAGTCCTATAGACCTCCATCGGTGCTTCGCCTTCGTCGCGGATGTGGCTGATCCAATCGATGGTATTTTTCAGCAGCGGCGAGAATGCGGAATTGTACTCCGGGCTGGCGATGAAGATGCCGGTGTGGGCCTTCATCAGATTTTTCAGCTTGTGTGCGTTTTCTGGCTGGCCGGATTTGGCTTCGAGATCGCCGTCGTACATCGGCATCGGGTAGTCGGCGAGATCGACGAACGTCGACGGGATGCTGTTGGCTTCCGCGATTTGCGCGCCGAGGCGCGCCAAGCGTTTGTTGAAAGACTTCTGGCGCGCGCTTCCCGCGAAGAACAACAGGCGTGGATCGGACTGGGTCGGTTCGGTCATGCGAAGAAAATGTCCGGAAGCGGGGATGGACGCCGATTGCGGCGCGGCCAGACCCTATCGGCTTTCCTGGCTTTGGCAAGACGACGGATGGGCCGCGACAGGCACCAATTGGGCCCGGCGGGGCGTCGTCCAGCCGTTGGCAAAGCGGTTGAAGTAGCGCCGTCCCGGCTGTTCGATAATCCGATAGGTGATGGCAGCCAACGCGACGACAACCGCGACGTAAACCAGATGCAAGACGTCGAGCAGAATGACGTGGTCGGATATGATCACGCGTTTGCTGATGCCGTCCTCGACGATCGGTTTCCACAGGTCGACTCCGAGCCGCCGCTGCAACTCGCTGACGGCGAGGCCGATGATGAAGGCGATCAGGGCTTGGACCATGTAGATGGAATAGGACCAGCGTCCGAGGCTTTGAAACACGGGCCGCGTGAGCCAGCGCGAAACGAGCCCAGCTTCGAAGCTAAAAATGTAAACGACGACGGCGAACAGTAGCGGCGCGGCATATGACAAGGGCGATCGGTTGGTTATCGTTACGAACGCGATGATGGCGATGACGGCAGTTACTTCCGAGATCGTTCCGGCACTGCGAGACTGGGAATTCGCGCGGCTTCTCACCCAGTAAACGAGACAGCCGAGCGAAAAGCCGAAGATGCAGCGCGGCAGTCCGAGATCGTAGGTCGCATCCATGCCGTGATGGGAATAGGCCATCACGATCGCCGCGCCGAGCGCAGCCGATATTGCGAAGGCGGCGGTTCGAAATCGCGACGGCAAAGTGATGATCAACGCGAACAGGAGATAGGTCCAGAATTCGGCGCTGATGCTCCAACTCGGCGTGTTCCAGGTCAATTTGTCGGTGACACCGATGCCCTGCAGCAGCAGAACCTGTTGGGGCAGCGACGAGAGTGGCGTCGAGCCATCAGGATCGAATGCGCCAGTCGTGGCCGCGACGTGGGCATGCGAAATGAGCGCATATTTGAGAAGTTCGATCGTGACGAACGCGGCGAGCACCGCGATGTGCAGAGGCCAGACGCGGCCAAAACGGCGAATAACGAACTGGGTCGTGTTGGCCGGTGAGGTCAGTCTGTCGCCATAAGCGTGGGCGATGACGAAGCCGCTCAGGACGAAAAAGAAGTCGACGAACAGAAAGCTGTGCTGAACGAAACGCAGGGCGTGGATGTCGTTTGCCGCTTCAAAATGAAACAGCACAACGCAGACGGCGGCAATGCCGCGCCAACTATCGAGAACCCGGAAACGCACGCGATTGAGGCCTTAACTGTCCCGTCGATGATGGTTCGGTCGCCATCGTGCAGAACCGGTATGCAAGAACCGGCCCAGCGTTAGGGGTTACGGAACCTCCTTAACCGTCATTCCCGCGTAGGCGGGATGACGTAGTTGTCGTTCCAGCCTGGCCTCTTCCGACGTCATGCCGACCTGCGTCGGCATGACGATGGTGTTGGACACTTCTTATGCGGTTTGACTGATCCGTGAGGCAGCGGATCAAAACATGCTTCAGCCGCTTTTGCCTTCGAAGAATTCCTTGACGCGGGAAAAGAAGCCGGCGCTTTCCGGGCTCGTCTCTTTGTGGCTGGCGCGTTCGAACTCTTCGAGCAGTTCTCGCTGACGCCGCGTCAGGTTTTTCGGCGTTTCGACGTCGACCTCGATGTACATATCGCCGGTCACTTTGGCGCGCAGAACGGGCATGCCCTTGCCGCGCAGGCGGAACTGCTTGCGGCTTTCGGTGCCTTCCGGAATTTTCACTCGCGTCGTCGTGCCTTCGAGCGTCGGGACATCGATCTGGCCGCCGAGCGCCGCCGTCGTCATCGATATCGGCACCTTGCAGAAGATGTCGGCGCCGTCGCGTTGGAAGAACTCGTGCGGCTTGATCGACAGGAAAATGTAGAGATCGCCGGGTGTGCCGCCGCGAAGCCCGGCTTCGCCTTCGCCCGCCAAGCGAATGCGCGTGCCGTCCTCGACGCCCGCCGGAATGTTGACCGACAGCGTCCGTTCCTTCTGCACACGGCCGGCGCCGCCGCAATCGGAGCATGGATCGTCAATCATCTCGCCGCGCCCTTGGCACACAGGGCATGTCCGTTCGATGGTGAAGAAGCCTTGGCTGGCGCGCACCTTGCCCATGCCGCCGCAGGCGGTGCAGACCTTCGGCTTGGTGCCGGGTTTGGCGCCGGTGCCGGAGCACGTTTCGCATTTGACGCTCGCCGGGACGCGGATTTGCGCGGTCTTGCCGGTAAAGGCTTCGGTCAGCGTGATTTCGAGATTGTAGCGGAGATCGGCGCCGCCTTCGCGGCCCGAGCGGCCACGGGTCTGGCCGCGCCTGCCGCCGCCCATGAATTCGCCGAAGAGGTCGTCGAAGATGTCGGACATCGAGGACGCGAAATCCGGACCGAAGCCCGGTCCGCCGCGGCCTGGGCCCATGCCGCCTTCAAATGCGGCGTGGCCGAACTGGTCGTAGGCGCCGCGCTTCTGCGGGTCTTTCAAGACCTCGTAGGCCTCGTTGACTTCCTTGAAGCGGCGCTCAGCCTCTTTCTCGCCGGCGTTGCGGTCGGGATGGTATTCCTTGGCGAGGTTACGGTAGGCGGATTTGACTTCCTGGTCCGAGGCGTTCCGCTTGACGCCGAGAACTTCATAATAGTCGCGCTTGGCCATGGGTGCGCTGTTCTGTAACCTGCAAAATGGACCGGCTAAGCGGCTGAAATAACGTCAATACAAGGGTTTGCTACATTTTTCGCCCCCGGCCCGGCCGCGGTGTCCTGTTACCAGGGCGATCCGCAGCAGTCCGGGGGCGTTGAAGCAGCAATCGACTCTTTAAGCCGATTTCTTCTTGTCGTCTTTGACTTCTTCGAAATCTGCGTCAACGACGTCGTCGCCCTCCGCCGATTTTTTATCGGCTGAAGGTTCTTCGCCCTCGACGCCGGCCGCACCGCCCTTGGCGGTGTAGACGGCTTCACCGATCTTCATCGCAACCTGGGTCAACGCCGTCGTTGCAGAGCGGATGGCCTCGGCGTCCTCGCCTGCAATCGCGGTCTTGGTTGCAGCGATGGCGCTTTCGACGTCACCCTTGATCGCGGCCACGGCCGGGATCGACTCGTTTTCGCTCAGCGATTTCTCCGTACCGTGAACCAGCGCCTCGGCCTGATTGCGAAGCTCGACGAGTTCGCGCTTCGCCTTGTCGTCGGCGGCGTGGGCTTCAGCGTCCTTCACCATCTTGTCGATATCGGCGTCGGACAGTCCGCCCGAAGCCTGGATGCGGATCGACTGTTCCTTGCCGGTCGCCTTGTCCTTCGCCGACACGTGCACGATGCCGTTGGCGTCGATGTCGAAGGTGACTTCGATCTGCGGCACGCCGCGCGGCGCCGGCGGAATACCGAGAAGGTCGAACTGGCCGAGCATCTTGTTGTCGGCGGCCATTTCGCGTTCGCCCTGGAACACGCGGATGGTCACGGCGTTCTGGCTATCTTCGGCGGTCGAAAACGTCTGGCTCTTCTTGGTCGGGATCGTCGTGTTGCGGTCGATCAGGCGTGTGAAGACGCCGCCAAGCGTCTCGATGCCGAGCGACAGCGGCGTGACGTCGAGCAGCAGAACGTCCTTGACCTCGCCCTTCAAGACGCCGCCCTGGATCGCAGCACCAACGGCGACGACTTCATCGGGATTGACGCCCTTGTGGGGCTCCTTGCCGAAAAGCTGTTTGACGACTTCCTGAACCTTCGGCATGCGCGTCATGCCGCCGACGAGAACGACCTCGTCGACCTCGGCTGCCTTGAGGCCAGCGTCCTTCAATGCCTTTTCGCACGGGCCTTTGGTCCGGCTGATCAAACTGTCGACAAGGCTTTCGAGCTTGGCGCGCGTCAGCTTCATCGTCAGATGCTTGGGGCCCGACGCGTCGGCTGTGATGAATGGCAGGTTGATCTCGGTCTGCGGTGCGCTCGAAAGCTCGATCTTGGCCTTCTCGGCGGCTTCCTTGAGACGCTGAAGCGCCAGCTTGTCGGAGCGGAGGTCGATGCCCTGCTCCTTCTTGAACTCGTCGGCCAGATAGCTGACCAGCACCATGTCGAAGTCTTCGCCGCCAAGGTGTGTGTCGCCGTTCGTCGACTTCACCTCGAAGACACCGTCGCCGATCTCCAGGATCGACACGTCGAACGTGCCGCCGCCGAGGTCGTAGACGGCAATGGTGTGAGCGTCTTTCTTCTTGTCGAGGCCGTAAGCGAGGGCTGCCGCCGTCGGCTCGTTGATGATGCGAAGCACTTCAAGGCCCGCGATCTTGCCGGCGTCCTTGGTCGCCTGGCGCTGAGCGTCGTTGAAGTAGGCTGGAACCGTGATGACCGCCTGCGTGACCTTTTCGCCAAGCTTGGCTTCGGCGGTTTCTTTCATCTTCTGAAGAATGAAAGCAGAGATCTGCTGCGGGGAATACTGCTTGCCGTGGCTCTCGACCCAGGCGTCGCCGTTCGTGCCTTTGACGATCTTGAACGGGACGAGCTTTTGGTCCTTCGCGATCTCAGGGTCGTCGTAGCGGCGGCCGATCAGGCGTTTGATTGCGAAAAATGTGTTGGTCGGATTGGTCACTGCCTGGCGTTTGGCCGGCAGGCCGACGAGGCGCTCGTCGTCCGAGGTAAATGCAACAACGGAGGGCGTCGTGTTCGCGCCCTCGGAATTTTCCAGAACCTTCGGTTTTCCGCCTTCCATGACGGCGACGCACGAGTTGGTCGTGCCAAGGTCAATACCGATAACTTTCGACATTCTCGTCAATCCTTCTCAGTTGCGGCAGACCGGGTGGACCCTGTTTGGCATCCAGCGTGCCCGCCCACGAGGGGCTCAAAGCACCGGTCCCCAGGAATTCAATTGTGTGACCGACGGTTATATAAGGAGCTGTTTTCCGCGTGCAACGGCTTGCCCGCGCAGTCAGAAATCAACTTTAAAGCCGATCTGTTTCACGACACTAGCATAAACTTTCGCTCTCAAACGCGTTCGATTTCAGGCCGATTTTAAGGATTTGATCAGGTTCAGACGG
>DATBRP010000049.1:0-3066 GCA_036560245.1 Hyphomicrobium sp. | reverse complement strand
CCTGTTTCACATGCTATCGTATCAGAAGGTCGGAACCTCAACGATACAGTCGCGCGCTTGCGCAGGTGTCGCGCGCGGAACCTATATCTTTTGCCTGCCGGGATCGCCGGGAGCTTGCCGGGATGCATGGGAAGGAATCTTAAAATTGCAGCTCGATGCGCGACATCGGCCGTGCAATTTCGTCGAGATCATGCCGCGACTGGAAGAGCACCGGAAGACGGCAGGCTAGCGCGCCGTTTCCACTCCATACAGCCGCGCCACCGTGCTGAGCGGAAGGCCCAAGGCATAGAGCACGTGGCACGCTTGAGTGCGTAACGACGTCAGCACATAGCCATTAGATGTGTAGCGTTCGGGCGAGGTCACAGCTCTCGCATCAAGCCTCGCCAAACGATGGCGTCCAAGGCGCCGTGCGAGATCGACGTCCTCCATGATCGGCAGGTCACGATAGCCGCCGACGGCGTCGAACAACTGTCGCGAAATGAGCAAGCCCTGATCGCCGTAGGACGTTCCCGAAAGCTTGCAGTTGAGATGAACCAGACGCTCGATAAGGCGCGGCGCGATTCCCTTGTCGTCGAGGCGAAACTTAAAAGCAGCGGCGGCGGACGCGCGTTCGTCGCCGTCGACCCGACGCATAAACGCGATAGCACTGCGCTCCCAGCCGTCTTCGAGAACCGTATCGGCGTTGAGAAACAGGAGCCAGGGGAAGCGTGCATTCGCTGCGCCCCGCGCGAGTTGGACGCCACGTCCGGGCGCGCTTGCGATGACGTCAGCGCCGGCGAGATCGGCAATGGTGGTTGTCTGGTCGCTTGAACCACCGTCAACGACAATCACTTGCTTGACGATGCCGTCAATGGCGGAGGGCACCAGCGATGACAGCGTCGCCGCCAGGGTGTGCGCGGAATTGCGCGCCGGGATGATAACCGAGATCATCGGCATTTCCTGGCACGACGCGGCGGGCCCAGCAAGTTGCGGCGGGTCGCCGTTTTTGTCGGCGAATGAGCACGGGTAAGAGTTTTGTTCTTTATTTGTTCTTATAAAACTGCTACAGCGCTTCGACCGCAGCAACGAAGGCGAATACGTGACATCACCCCACGAAACGCACGGCAGGCAGCCAGGAAAGCACGTCGTTGACGTCGAGCGGCGGCGCGGACGGGGCGCTCGCTCGAATGCAACGGGCCGCTTCGAGAAGGATAGTCACGAGGCATTCGACGACGGCTGGGAAAGCCTGAGCGATCTCGATGCGTTCAGGACGGAGGTCTTCGAAGACACCGCAAAAACGGTCATCGCGCGCAACGATAGCCCGGACATTTCTTTCGAAGGCTCGATCAATCCCTATCGCGGCTGCGAGCACGGTTGCATCTATTGCTATGCGCGGCCAAGCCACTGCTATCTCGGCCACTCGGCGGGGCTCGATTTCGAAACCAAGCTCTATGCCAAATCGGATGCGGCGGCCGTTTTGCAGCGTGAACTCTCAAAGCCAAGCTATAGGCCGTCGACGATCGCGATCGGAGGAAACACCGATCCCTATCAACCGATCGAGCGCGAGCGGCGCATTACACGCTCGATTCTCGAGGTCATGGCACGAACCAACCATCCGATCGGAATCATCACCAAGTCGGCACTCGTGGCACGGGACATCGATATTCTGCAGCCTATGGCAGAAAAAGGTCTGGCGAAGGTCGCCGTCTCGATTACGACGCTTGATCGCCGGGTCGCCCGCGCGATGGAACCCCGCGCCGCGACACCTCCACGCCGCCTCGAAACCGTGCGACGCCTGTCAGAGGCTGGAATTCCTGTCACCGTGATGGTGGCGCCGATCATCCCCGGTCTGACCGATCACGAAATCGAGCCGATCCTCGAAGCCGCGCATGAAGCCGGTGCCCGCGACGCCGGATATGTGCTTCTGCGTCTGCCGCTGGAGATCAAGGATCTGTTTCGCGAATGGCTCGCCGAAGAGTTTCCGGGCCGTGCCGAACGGGTGATCTCTCTGCTCCGATCGATGCACGGGGGCCGCGACTACACGCCAGAATTCGGTGTACGACAGCGCGGCACCGGCCCCTACGCTACGCAAATCGCGATGCGCTTCCGGCTAGCGAAAAAGCGTCTCGGGCTCGGCGAGAGACACCAAGGGTTGCGGACAGACCTCTTTCGAAAACCCGGATGCGGGGGACAACAGCTCGAGCTGCTTTGACAGAGATCCTCGCGCGATGATCAATCGCACATGAGGATCGCTGATTCGCGTATCAAGCCGACATTCGAACTGGAAGCCGCCGAGCATCAGCTCGGCTCGCGGCCTATCGCCGGCGTCGACGAAGCCGGGCGCGGTCCGTGGGCCGGTCCTGTCGTGGCGGCTGCGGTTATCCTCAATCCGGAAAAAATTCCTGCCAACATCGACGACAGCAAAGCACTCGACGAAGACTCGCGCGCCTATCTCTACAAGCGCATCATGAAGGTTGCGATTGTCGCTGTCGGCATCGCCGAAGTCGATCGGATCGATCGCGAGAACATTCTTGGAGCGACGCTATGGGCGATGGCTCAAGCGGTCAGCCAGCTCAGCGAGGAACCAAGGCTCGTCCTCGTCGATGGAGACAAGACGCCGCGAATTCCGATGCCTGCCCGCGCTATCGTCAAGGGCGACGCCAAATGCCTTTCGATCGCGGCGGCGTCGATCATCGCCAAAGTCACGCGCGACCGCATGATGCGAGACTTGGCGCGCGATTATCCGGGTTACGGTTTCGAGCGACACAAAGGCTACGGCACGCCGGAGCATCAGGCGGCGATCGACAAACTCGGCGTCACGGTCTTGCACCGCCGGTCGTTCAAACCCGTGCAATTAGCGCTCGGACTGCTGTAGGCACATCAGACCGGCCGACACGATTGGTCTTCCAAGTTGCACATCGAATCAAAAAATATAAATTTTTAAGCACCTGCTCGCGTATTCCAACGCGGCTGCGATCATGTACAAAGTTTGTTGGCACGTCGCGTAAGTTCCATAACGACGAAGCCTCAGTAATCGTAGCGTAGCAGGTTGAGTTCATGGGTTCGCGTCGCGTCAAGGCCCGCTCT
>DATBRP010000048.1:0-3816 GCA_036560245.1 Hyphomicrobium sp. | reverse complement strand
CGGTTTCTCGGGGCGATGGCGGTTTCTTCTGGAAGTACTGGTCGCTGCTGTTGCCGGCTACATGCTGATGAAGCTCGGCCCCAAAGGTCTCGACACGGATTTGACGTTTCCCTTTTTCAAGGATCTCGTCATCGATCTCGGTCCGTTCTTCGTTCTCATGGCCGTCCTCGTCATTGCGGGCGCCGGCAATGCGGTCAATCTGACGGACGGCTTGGACGGGCTCGCGATCGTGCCGGTGATGATCGCGGCGGCGACGTTCGGCGTCATCGCCTATCTTTCGGGCAACGCCAAGTTCGCGGGCTATCTGCAAATCCATCACGTGCCGGGCACGGGCGAACTTTCCGTCATCTGCGGCGCATTGATCGGCGCCGGCCTCGGGTTCCTTTGGTTCAACGCCCCTCCTGCGATGATCTTCATGGGCGATACCGGATCACTGGCGCTAGGCGGCACGCTTGGGGCCATCGCCGTCGCGATCAAGCATGAGGTCGTGCTTGCCGTCGTCGGCGGCCTTTTTGTCCTGGAGACGCTTTCTGTCATCATTCAGGTCGTGTCGTTCAAGTGGACGGGGAAGCGCGTCTTCAAGATGGCGCCGCTGCATCACCATTATGAGCAGAAGGGCTGGAAGGAATCGACCGTCGTCATCCGTTTCTGGATCATCTCCGTCATCCTGGCGCTGATCGGCCTTTCAACGCTGAAGTTGCGATAGGAACTCAGCAAACGGCGCAACATGCGTTAGATTTCTGCCGATGATTCGCGCCACCTCTTTCAATGGCAAAACGATTGCTGTGTTCGGTCTCGGCGGTTCCGGCGCCGCGGCGGTGCGAGCGCTTGTCGCCGGCGGCGCCAGCGTTGCAGCGTGGGACGACAGCGCGCCGGGTCGTGAAGCCGCGAGCCGCGACGGCATTCCGTTGCTTGACCTCTCACAAGCAGACTGGTCGCAATTTTCCGCGCTGGTTCTCGCGCCGGGCGTGCCGCTGACGCATCCCGAGCCGCATTGGACCGTGAAGAAAGCGCAGGCGAACGGCGTCGAGATCATCGGCGACATCGAGATTTTCGCGCGTGAACGTGCTTCACACGCGCCGAGTGCTCCCTTCATCGCGATCACCGGCACGAACGGCAAATCGACGACGACCGCGCTCATCGCGCATATCCTTCGTCATACCGGTCGCGATGCACAACTCGGCGGCAACATCGGCCGCGCTATCCTGACGCTCGAAGAGCCGGCGTCGGACCGCTTTCACGTCATCGAGATGTCGTCGTTTCAGATCGATTTGACGCCGACGCTCAATCCGACGGTCGGCGTCATGTTGAACGTGACGCCCGATCATCTCGATCGTCACGGCACAATCGAGAATTATGCCGCCGTCAAGGAGCGCGTCGTTCAAGGTGCCGAGGTTGCGGCAATCGGCATCGACGATGAATTCGGGCGGGCGATGCTGCAGCAGCGCGTCCAGACCGGGCCAGCGGTGGCCTTCAGCGCTGAAAAATCGATCGCTCCGGGCTACAGCCTGCTCGAAGACACGATTGTCTGCAGCAATCGTGGGGGACTTGCGGTCAAGCTTGGGTCGCTTCATGGCATCGCGACGCTTCGAGGCCGGCACAACGCGCAGAATGCGCTTGCCGCCGTCGCGGCGGTGAGGGAATGTCTGAACTGGCTCGGACAGTCTTCTGATCTCGACTGGCAGGGGGCGCTGTCGTCGTTCCCCGGTTTGCCGCATCGGATGGAAGAAATTGGCCGCATCGGCGGCGTTCTGTTCGTCAATGACAGCAAGGCGACAAACGCGGATTCGACCGAGAAGGCGCTGCTGTCGTTTCCGCGCGATGTTTTCTGGATCGTCGGTGGCAAGCCAAAGGCCGGCGGGATTGCAGCTCTGGAACCTTATTTCGGCGGCATCGCCAAGGCGTACCTGATCGGCGAATCAAGCGAGGACTTCGCAAAGACACTTCAGGGCAAAGTCACGTTCGAGCATAGCGGCGCGCTCGATGCTGCGGTCGCAGCGGCAGCGCATGATGCGAAAGCAAGCTCGGGCGTCGAGCCTGTCGTGCTGTTGTCGCCGGCGTGCGCCAGCTACGATCAATTTCGTAATTTCGAGGTTCGCGGCGACAGCTTCCGCAGCCTCGTCGCGGCGCTGCCCGGCATCGTAATGAGGGCATCCTCATGAAACTCTCGCGCGCCGACCGCAGCCAGCTCGCCGATTGGTCGTTCACGATCGATCGTGGCCTGCTGACGGCGCTTCTGGCGTTGATTGCAATCGGCGTCGTGCTTTCCTTCGCCGCCTCTCCGGCCGTTGCGATCAAGAAGGGGCTGCCGACATATTACTTCGTCGAACGACACGTCACCTTCGCTTCGCTCGGCGCCATCGTGATGCTCGTCATTTCGCTGTTCTCGCCCATCGGCGTTCGCCGCCTCGCGGCGGGCCTGCTGCTCTTCTCCGTCGCCGGTATGGTCGTCGTGTTGTTCACCGGCGCCGATATCAACGGCGCGCAGCGCTGGCTGATGCTCGGCGGATATTCGCTGCAGCCGTCGGAATTTGCCAAGCCGGCCTTCATCGTCGTCATGGCCTGGCTCTACGGCGAGGCGGCAGGACGCAGCGATATGCCGGCCCTGCCGCTGGCCCTGTTGCTATGGGCGATGCTGGCGGGCCTGCTCATTGCCCAGCCCGATGTCGGACAGACGATTTTGATCAGCACGACTGCTGGACTGCTCTATCTGCTTGCAGGGCTGCCGCCGATCGGCGCCGCCATTCTCGTAGCTATCGGCAGCGGCGGCTTCTGGCTTGCTTACGAGAACTTCGGCCACGTACAATCGCGGCTCGAGAAATTCTTCAGCGCGGCACCGTTTGAGAACTACCAAGTCGGCAGGGCGATGCAGTCCTTCTCCGAAGGCGGTCTCTTCGGCCGCGGTCCGGGCGAGGGCACAATTAAATCCGTCCTTCCCGACGCACATACCGACTACATTTTCGCGGTCATTGGCGAAGAGTACGGCGTTATCGCCTGCATCGCGCTGCTCGGAGTGTTTGCCTTCATCGTCATCAAGGCCATGATGCGCGCGGCCGATGAGCCGAATGCCGCCGACCGGCTCGCCGTTCAGGGGCTTGCTCTGATTCTCGGATTGCAATCGTTGATCAATATGGGAGTCAACATCGGTTTGTTGCCGCCCAAAGGCATGACGCTGCCTTTCATTTCGGCGGGCGGCTCATCAATGCTGGCACTGGCGATAACGGCCGGTATGCTGCTCGCCTTGACGCGCTGGCGGCCGGACCCGTCGCGTCTCAAGAAGCCGCGCCGGGTGCCGACCATCGACGACGCGCTTCACACGCCTTACTCCGTTAAGACGAGCGGCAATCCATGAGTGGTGCGCGATCGATTGTCCTGGCTGCGGGAGGAACCGGGGGGCATCTGTTTCCAGCGTTTGCACTTGCCGAAGAGCTTGGTCGGCGCGGAGTCGCCGTCGACCTGATGACGGATATGCGCGGCGATCGCTACGGAGGGGGCTTTCCGGCGCGGGCGATTTATCAGGTGCCGTCGGCGACGTTGGCTTCGCGCGCGCCGGCTGACGTCGCCAAGACTGTATTGACGCTGGCTCAGGGCACAAAGGTCGCCTTCGGCATGCTGAAACGGGTGAAGCCCGATGCCGTCATCGGCTTCGGCGGTTACCCGACATATCCTCCGCTCGTCGCGGCGCGCCTCAGAGGTATTCCGACGGCCATCCATGAGCAGAACGCCGTGCTCGGGCGCGCCAACAAGATGCTTGCAAAGCGCGTCACGGCGGTCGCGACGTCATTCGACAAGACGAAGTTTCTCGAAGGCAGCGTC
>DATBRP010000047.1:0-11168 GCA_036560245.1 Hyphomicrobium sp. | reverse complement strand
GTTATCTCGCCCGTCAGGGGATACGCGGCGTCGACGGCTTTCAGCTCGGCCAGCGCCTGATCCGACCCATCGAGGCGGCGCGCCATCGTGCGCATCGTCGATGTTTCGCTGACGCGGCCCAGCGCGCGGAAGATGCTTTTCTCATTCGGCGTCGCGCGCACGTGCTGACGGGCAAAGGTGATGTCTCCGCCGAGGATCGTTTCGCCTTGATTGGCGAGGCCGGCGCGCAGGGCATCGGCAAGCGCGCCGACAGCGGCGATCACCATAACGCCCAGCGCCAAACACGCGATGAAGATGCGAAAGCCTTTGAAACCCGCCCGCAGCTCGCGCGTGCCAAGAGCGAGGATCGTCATCAACCCGGCGCGGCGCTGGGGAAGCGAGGCGTGCGGTTCGAGCGCCACCGTCACGGCGACACCGCGCGAACCGCCGCTTTGGTGCCTTCGTCGGCGGCGACCTCGCCGTCCGACATGCGAATGACACGATCGGCCATGGCTGCGAGGCGGTCGTCATGAGTAACGATCAGGAGCGTCGCATTTCGGCGCTGACGCAAGCCAAACAAAAGCTCGACGATCTGGCGGCCGGTGCGGCCGTCGAGATTCCCGGTCGGCTCGTCGGCGAAGATAATGCGCGGCTCTCGCGACAGAGCGCGGGCAATCGCAACGCGCTGTTGTTCACCGCCGGAAAGCTCCGCTGGGAAGTGATCGACGCGCGCGGCAAGTCCGACTTCGCTCAAAAGTTCGCGCGCTGTCTTGAAGGCATTGGCGTCGCCGACCAACTCCATCGGCAAAGCGACATTCTCAAGCGCCGTCATCGTCGGCACCAGGTGGAACGACTGAAAGACAATGCCCATGTCGGCGCCCCGCAGCACGGCAAGCTCGTCCTCGGATAAGTTTGCAAGCGCGCGGCCGCCGATAAAAATGGCACCGCTTGTGACACGTTCGAGGCCTGCCATCACCATCAAAAGCGATGTCTTCCCCGATCCGGACGGTCCGACGATCGCAGCGGACTGCCCGGCCGGAACGTCGAGCGACACGCCACGCAGAATGTGCACGGGACCGGCGCGGCTCGTCAGCGTCAGATGCACATTGTCGAGTTGAATAATCGGTTCGCTCAAGCTTTGATGCCTTGCTACATGCGGATGACGGATTTTCTCGTCGTGTAGGACTTGTGCGTCCGATTTCGAGGCTTTACGTGACCTCAATGATTAGCGCGATGGGTGGGGCCAAAAAATGAACGTGCACCACATGCTCGATGCAGTTCCTGTGCTTGCCGTAACATTCACCCTCTCGATCGTCGCCGCCATTGTCGCGCCGGTTCGTGTTGTAGCCGAAGCTCCGTCTACGCCAATCACCATCGTGGCATTCGGCGACAGTTTGACAGCCGGTTACGGCGTTAAAGCCAGCGAGGCCTTTCCGGCGCAGCTTCAAATGGCGCTTCAAGCAAAGGGGTACAAGGTCACGATCGTCAATGCCGGCGTTTCAGGCGATACGACGGCGGACGGCCTCGGCCGGCTCGATTGGGCACTGCAGCCAGTGCCCGACGGCGCGATCCTCGAACTCGGCGCCAACGACGCCTTGCGCGGTACCGATCCGAAGCTGCCGCGCGCCGATCTCGATAAGATGCTCGCGACGTTCAAGTCGAAGGGCGTCGACGTTCTTCTTGCCGGCATGAAAGCTCCGAACAATTGGGGCCCGGACTACGCCAAGGACTTCGACGCGATTTATCCGGATCTCGCTACGAAATATGGCGTGGCGCTTTATCCGTTCTTTCTCGACGGCGTGGCGCTCGATCCGGCTTTCACGCAGTCCGACGGGATGCATCCGACGGCCGCGGGCATCGCCGAAATCGTCAAACGCATATTGCCCGACGTCGAGACGCTGGTTCAACACATCGCGCAGCGCAAGACGGCGGCGAAATAGGAAGCGCGCGCGTATCGCTTTGGTGGTCACGAGTAAGGACAGAGCCATGCCCCGGCTGTTCACCGCTATCGAGGTTCCAGACGAAATTCGCGCTGAGCTTTATCGCTTGCGTATGCCGCTGCCCGGCGCGCGATGGATGAAGCCTGAGAGCTATCACATCACGCTGAGGTTCGCCGGAGATATCGGCAACGGCGAAGCGCGCGAGTTTATCGCCAATCTTGCGCGCATCGAGCCGGACGGTTTCGAACTTAAGATTTCCGGGCTTGGCGTTTTTGGGGGCGACGATCCACATTCGATCTGGGCCGGAGTCGAGCCGGAGCCTCAACTTGAAGAGCTGGCGCGCGCTCATGAAAAGGCGGCACGCAACGCCGGATTGGCGCCGGAAACGCGCGCTTTCCGACCGCATATCACGCTGGCCCGGCTGAAGCATTCGAACGTGGAGGCCGTCGCGCGCTTTCTGACGCGTTATGGCAGCTATCGCTCTGAACCTTTTTTCGTGGCGCGCACGCTGTTGATGTCGTCACGACCTAGCGTTGGTGGCGGCCCATACGGCATCGAGGATCGCTTTCCGATGCGCGGCATGGAATTCTTGAGCGAAGACGGCGAAGCGAGTTGGTGATCGTTCCGTTCCCGCTAAAGCGCAACCGTTACGCCCCTATCGTCAAAACGACCTTACCGGTCGCCTCCCGCCGCTCCAAAACAGCCAGAGCATCGACGATCTGTTCGAGCGGGTAGGTTGCATGGATGCGCGGTTTCAGCCGGCCAGCAGCGACCCAGTCGAGAAGCTGCAGCATGTTGGCGCGATGGCGTTCGGGATCGCGACGCACAGACTCACCCCAGAAAACGCCGGTCATTTCGGCGCCCCTGAGCAACAAGAGATTGAGCGGGATCTTCGGGATCTCACCGGCTGCGAAACCGACGACAAGGAACCGGCCCTGCCAAGCGAGCGCGCGCACGAGCGGTTCCGAGGCTTCGCCGCCGATGCAGTCGTAAACGACATCGGCGCCGTTGCCGTTCGTCAATGCCCGAACGTCCGTTTTGAGATCGGCGCCGGGAAAGAGGATCGTCTCGTCGGCTCCGGCAGCTTTCGCCGTCGCGCACTTTTCTGCGGATGACGCGACGGCGATCACGCGCGCGCCCATCAGTTTGGCGATTTCGATGGCCGCCTGCCCAGCGCCTCCGGCGGCACCCGTCACGACGACAGTTTCGCCGGGCCTCAAGCGGCCACGGTCGCGAAGTCCGTGCACTGCGGTTCCGTATGTGACGGAAAGCCCGGCCGCGACGGTCATTGGCACCGTCTCGGGCACCGGGATGAGCGCGTGCGCGTCGACGGCGATTTTTTCCGCCGCCCCGCCCCAGTTGACGTAGGCCATGACACGCTGGCCCGGCGAAATCCCTAAGCTCGCAGCAGAAACGGACTCGACCTCTCCGGCGATCTCGGCTCCGGGAGAAAAGGGCAAATCCGGCTTGAATTGATATTTGCCGAGCGTGATCAGCGTATCCGCGAAGTTGAGGCCGACAGCCTTGACCCGCACGATGGCCTGGCCCGGCTTGGCCGCCGGTTCCGGCAAGTGCTCGATCACCAGGCTTTGTGGGCCGTCAAGGCTCTTGCAAAGAGCTGCCTTCATATGGGACGTCCCCTCCGCTGTATTTCTTCTGACACAATGAGCGTGAGGCAATGTCAAGAAAAGCGACGACCTGGCCACCCCATCCGAAGGGCTATTTCGCCATCGGTGCCGAACGCATGTCAAAGTCGCTCAATCTTGGCAACCTGATGCGCTCGGCCCACGCCTTCGGCGCCAGCTTCACCTTTACGGTCGGCGCGACCTATAAGGCCGTCGAAGCCCACGCCGATACCTCCAAAAGCCAATTGCATCTGCCGCACTACAATTGGGCGACGCTGGAGGACATGGAGCTGCCGGGCGGCTGCAAGCTCGTCGGCATCGAGCTATTGGATACGGCCATCGATCTTCCGAGCTTTCGCCATCCCCTCAGAGCCGCTTACGTGCTCGGCCCGGAACTTGGCTCGCTGTCCGAACCGCTCATCGAGCGCTGCGACTACGTTATAAAAATTCCCACGAGCTTTTGCGTCAATGTTGCGATGGCGGGTGCGATCGTGATGTATGATCGTATCAAATCTCTGGCACGGTTCGCCGATCGTCCGATCGGCGAAGGGGGACCCTGAATGCAGCCTAAGCAGCGCTTCATCGCTGCCCTGAGCCTTACACTCGTCGCCGCCACAACAGCGTCGGGCGCCGAGACGATGACGCGCGTCGATACCTACGGCGACTGGACGCTTCTGACAGATTCCGCGACGCCGCATCTTTTCTGCTTCGTCACCAGCGAACCAAAATCGAGCGAACCGAAAGATACGCCGCGCGAGGCACCGCGCGCCTACATTTCCGCTTGGCCGAAGGACGGTATCCGGGGTGAAGTGAGTTTCCGCATGGGATACAAGATCAAGCGGAACGCACAAGGCACGGCGACGGTCAGCCCGGGCGGTTTCCGGCTGTTCGGTTCTCGCGATCGGGCCTTCGTCTCGGATTCGACGCAGGAGTTGAAGCTCATCGAGGCCATGCGCAAGGGCAACACGATGACGGTCGCCATCGCTTCCGATCACGGCGCGACCGTGACCGACACATATTCTCTTTCCGGCATCGGAACGGCACTGCAGAAACTTCAGGACACGTGCTTCTAAGGTGAAGGGCAATCCTCTGCCGCTTGCGTGGATGGCCGCCTTCGCGCCATGACGTGAGAGAGGAATGTTTTCCGAGGATCGAGAACACTGTCTCTTGCCCACGGCAACAGTGTCATCCCGGGCGAGCCCTCTTGCGAGACCCGGGACCCAGACGCCTAGGCGCGATCCTTCGAGCGCAGGTGCACGTAGATCGCGCCTTCGCCGCCGTGGTGGATGGCTGCGGTGGTGTAACTGACGACGATGCTGCGAATGTCGGGCTCTTCCAACCAGCGCGGAACGTTGCGCTTCAAAACACCACGCTCTCTTTCGATATCGCGCGAGCTGCGGTCGGAAGTGCTCGTCGTCTTGCCCTTGCCGGTGATCACCAGCACGTAGCGCAAGCCCCGGCTTTGCGAGCGAAAGAGGAAAGAGCGGAGCATCGTATGAGCTTCGTCCTGGCGCAGACCGTGCAGATCGACTCGGGCCTCGATTTCGATACGGCCGATACGAATTTTTCGAGCGCTGTTGCGATCGAAAGTGGAGAGATCCGGGGCGGTGCGACGCGCAGCACTGGCGGGCTCTGGACGTGCCGGCTCCGTAAGCTTTTCGCTGGCGCGTTTCGGCATCGCCTTTGCAACAACCGGTGTTTCGGAATGAGGTTTGGGCTTAGCGTCTGCCGGCTCTTTGGCATCCGTAAGATGGACGCGTGGCTTGCCGCGTTTCAGCGGCTCGATGGTGGCGGCGGTGTGATGCCAGATGTCTTCGTCATCGGTGGAAGCTGGGCCTTTGCGGCCGCCCTTCCCATGCGGTTTCTTCACGGTGTGCCGCTCGCTGTCGTGTGTTTGAGCCCGTGGTCTACCGGCAGCAGGACGATGAAGTGTCCCGGTTGTTTCGTGACGCCGGCGAGACGGCCTGCTTCGTCGCCGGAGCCGAAGTAAATGTCGCCGCGTTCCGCGCCTTTGATTGCCGAGCCGACATCGTGTGCAATCATCAGCCGTCGGAAATGCCCGGACTTCGTCGCATGCGTGATTGCCGGAGCATCGACGAAGATCGGCGTTCCGAGAGCGTAGAAGGATGTGTCGACCGCCAAGCTCCGGCCTGGTTGCAGTGGAATGCTGTTGGCACCCATCGGACCCTTGGCTTCGCCGCCGGTCAGTTCGCGAAAAAAGACGTAAGACTTGTTCTGCCACATCACGGCTTTGGCGCGCTCGCTATTGCTCCGCAGCCATTGCTTCAAGGCTTTGAGCGACATGGATTCGCGGCTTATCTCACCCTCATCGATCAGCGCTTTGCCGATGGACGTATAGGGGTATCCGTTCTTGCCATCGTAAGCGACGCGCACCTTCGTTCCGTCCGGCAATTCAACGCGTCCCGAACCCTGGACCTGCATGAAGAAAACATCGACGGGGTCTTTGAAATACATGAGTTCAAGGCCCTGTCCCACAAGGCCGCCTTCCTCGATCTCTGCGCGCGTCAGATAGGGTTCAAGCCCGCGCCCGGTCTGGCGCATGTGTGTGGCGGATTCCGACTTCGCACCGCGCTCGCTTTCGGCGACCAGGTTCACGAGATCGCGGGGACGGCGATAGATCGGCACTTTGAAGGTGGCGGACTGGGTACGCGAACCTTTCAGCAGCGGTTCGTAGTATCCGGTCAACAGACCTTGAGACTTCGCGCCGGACACGCGATGCGGCCGGAAATGCGTTTCAAAGAAATGCCGGGCGCCCCGGCGCGTTTGCGTACGACCCTCTTTCGTCTCGGAGAGCGCCAGGGTGCAAACGTCGAGAAGCGATTGATGCGTCGTAGATGCGCCGGGCTTTTCGCCGCGCTGCGCCGTTTTGAGCACGGCGCCACAAGATGCGAGAAATGCTTTCCAAGCGGCGAGATGATCGTCGTCGTTCCAGCCCGGAACGTCGCTGAAAGATATGGGATCGAACGTGACCGCGCTCGTTTGCATGCTCGAAGACCCAGCGGAGGCGGCGTGAACGGGCGTGGAGTTCGTGGTCAGCGGGACGACTGCGGATGCCGACAACACGCTCGCGGCGAGCGACCGAACGGCATTTCGCCGCCACGGCTGACACGTCACTCCGATCATGAGGCGCCCCCGGTGCCTGATCCGCTCCTACGCCAACATCGTTGTCCGGTCCCTCAGCCGAACGCCGAAATTGTGGACTAATTCGGGGCCTGTGTCGCCACCAAACGCCAATTCGGATTGCTCCGAGCCTTGGCGGTCGAAATATCCCGGCTGAACGTCCAGATGTCTGTCACGTCCTTGATTTTTTGAGCATCGCCCGCGATCACCTCGCCCGCCTTGTCGCGCGTCGCGGAAATCAGCTCGCTGAGGAAACGGACCGTCAACGACGCGACGCCGCTTTTCAACTCCGCCTCGACGAGGTCGGCCTTCTTGATGCCGACGAACTGTTGGTCGATCGTCTGCTCACGGGATTCGCGCTCGGCGATGGCGGCGCTGAAGCCGTCGTAAACGTCTTTACTCAGAAGATCCTTCAACGCCCGGCGGTTACCTTCCGCAAATGCCGAAACGATCATTTCGTAGGCGCGGCCGGCGCCGGTCAAGAATGCCTCGGGGTCGAGGGTGGGATCCAATTTTGCGATTTCGAGAAGTCCGGCCGTGACCGAAGGGTCGGTAACCGGATAGGCCTTGATGCGCGTTTCAGCCGTCGCCGCAAGGGCTTCAGCGGCAGGGGCGGCGGGCGGCACGGCATCGCGGTCACGCCGCGGCATCGTAATAACGTCTGCAGACGTCGTTTCGGCGCCGGCGCGCTGGCTTGCTTCCCGTTCGCGCGTCTTGAGACGCTCGACGCGCTGCTCGTCCTCGTCCGTGCGGTGACCGAGCACACTCCGCAGCTTAATGATTGCGGCAACCGCAACAATGAGCGCGATCAGCGTAATAAAATCAAATTGACCAGACATTCTTAAGGCTTGAGCCTCCGAGTGGACAGGGGCGGGAAAAAGCTGCCGCGTCGAATTGCCCGCTATCGTAGCATCGTATCTAGGGCGGCGAAGGCGGTATTTGTAGGTTCGGCAGTATATCAGCTGTCGGTCGCCACGTCTCGCCGGCGGTGTTTCCGCCAGCCTCGAGCATTGCATCGCGTATTCCCGGACGCCATGCTGTGAATACCGTTGAAACGCTTAACAAGTCCTGGGTACTGCTGGTGACTAGCTTCACTTACCCGCGCTAAGGTGCCGCAAGACTCTCGGCGAGAGCTTATGTCCCGACCCTTCAAAATCGCGATCATCCTGTTGTTTGCGGCCTTTCCCCTGGTGGAAATCGGCCTGTTGATCCGTATTGGCCATATCATCGGCGTTTGGCGGCTGGCGCTGATCGTCATCGGCACGGCCTTCCTCGGCACCTACGTCATCCGCAGGGTGGGCCTGTCGGTCTTCGAGAGAGCCTTGTCGCGGCTCGGTTCCGATCGTGGCGGCTTTTCGCCGTTGTTCGACGGCTTCCTGCAGGTTCTCGCGGGGTTGCTCTTAATCTTTCCGGGCGTCATCTCCGACGTCATCGGATTGACCCTGCTGATCCCGCAGGTGCGCCGCTTTATGATCCGCACCGGGCTTTTGAAGCTGGTGACGCTGTTCCACTATCAGGCCGAAGCGGGCCGCGAAGCATTCCGATCAACCGCTTCCGCACCCAAGGACGAGCCTGACGGAATTGTCATCGAAGGCGAATACGAGCGGCTCAGCGAAAAACCGCTGCGGCCGGGGAAGTCCGTTCAGCCGCGCCGCTACGGGTCCTGAAGCGCCAGGCGAGAAGGATTTCCCGAAAACCGGGAGCGTCCGTTGCGCAGGCCAAAGCGGCATGCTAGCGAGCCGGACTCCGGCGATGGCCGAAACCTGAGAGGATAAAATGGCAGAAAACGGTAGCTCAGGAAACGGCTCGACCGGCGCGCTTGACGCGGATGTGCAAACACCGATCCAAGCCAAGATCGTCAGCCAGTACATCAAGGACCTGTCGTTCGAGAACCCGAACATTCGCAAGCTCATCGCGAGCCCGGGTGATCAGCCGAACCTCAAGGTCGAGGTCAACGTTGGTGCGCAACGCATCGAGGACGATCTCTTCGAAACGGCGATCGAGTTCAAGGCGACGGCAACGAATAACATCGGGACGATCTATGTGCTCGAAACGGTCTACGCCGGCCTGTTGAAGATCGAGAGCATTCCGGAGCAGGCCCTGGAGCCGTTCCTGCTGATTTCAGGGCCGACGATGTTGTTTCCGTTCTTGCGCCGACTGGTGGCGGACGTGACGCGCGAAGGCGGGTTTCCGCCGCTGCTGCTCGATCCGATCGATTTCGGCGCGCTTTATAACCACCGCCAGCAACAGCGCACACAAGCCGCCGGCAAGGCCAACGCCTAAAACCGCTCTTGGCTCTCGGGGCTCAGCTTTTAGATTAAGCTGTCACGACGGCGCAGCGCCCCAATAGCGAAGCCATATGGCTTTCTCCTTCATCTTTTCGATGAAGGTGCGGTGAGCCGCGACGTCGGCCTCGGTCAATCTTGGCGGCAGAGCTTCCGGCCGCTGTTTTGCAGCGGTTCTCTTGCCGTTACGTCGGTCAGTGCCGGCGGCATTGCTACCGTGCGTTTGCAGTCCGAACGTCGCCTGCCGTTCTCCCAGAAGCTCGACGTACACATTCGCCAGAAGCAAACTGTCGACCAACGCGCCATGCTTGGTGCGTTGTGAATTGTCGATGCCATAGCGCTTGCAGAGCGCGTCGAGCGTGTTCGGACCTGCGGGGTGACGGCGCCGGGCGAGCGTCAGGGTGTCGACGACGCGGTCGAAGCTCAGCGGTTTTTCGCCCGCCAAACCCAACTCGTGGTTCAAGAACCCGATATCGAACTGGGCGTTGTGAATGACGAGCATGTCGTCAGCGATGAAGGCGAGGAACTCGCGCACGACGTCGCGAAACAGCGGTTTACCGATAAGGAACTCGGTCGAGATGCCGTGCACCTTCTGCGCTTCGGCAGGCACATCGCGCTGGGGATTGATGAAGCAATGAAACTCGCGTCCCGTCGGGATGCGGTTGAATATCTCGACGCCGCCGATCTCGATCAGGCGATCGCCTTTCTTGGCGTCGAGGCCGGTGGTTTCGGTATCGAGCACGATCTCGCGCATCGCGATATTTCTCCCGGAAATTTCAGCCGCGCCAATGGCGATCGAAGGCTTCGCCGCGGCGCCCCTTGAGCTTAGCGATGATCGAATCGATTTGGTTGTGGCAGTTTTCGACCGTTTCACTCGTGTCCACAACGAAATCAGCGCGTGCCCGCTTTTCGGCTTCGGGAAGTTGCCGGGCGACGATGGTTTCAAATTTGGCTGCCGTCATTCCGGGGCGCGGCAGCACGCGCTGGCGTTGGATGTCGCTATTGGCGCTGACAACGATTTTGACATCGACGGCCTTGTAGCCGCCGGCCTCGAAGAGCAACGGCACTTCGAGGACCGCCATCAGCGCATCGCGAGCGTGCTCGGCTTGCAAAAAAGCGCGCTCGCCGTCGCGAATTCTGGGATGCACGATGGCTTCGAGTTTCTTGAATCGTTCAGGCTCGCCGAGCAACTGGGCGGATAGCCTGGCGCGATCGACCTTGCCGTCGACTGTTGCCCCCGGAAAGGCCTGTTCGATATCGGCGGCGAGCGGTCCGGCGTAGAGCCGATGGACCTCGGTATCGGCATCGAAGACGGCGATGCCTTGTTCGCGAAACCGCGCCGCGGCGGTCGATTTCCCCATACCAATGGAACCGGTCAATCCGATGATCAGCATCAGGAATGCCCGATATCTTGAGCGATGAGGTCATAAAGCTCAGGCGTTACCGATGGGCGAACCCCGAACCACTTCTCAAATCCGGGCACGGCTTGGTGCAGGAGCATGCCGAGACCGTCGACGCCGATCAGCCCGTTGGCGCGCGCGGCTTTCAGAAATTCGGTTTCGAGCGGCACATAGACAAGGTCGGCGGCGACCGCGCCTTTACGTGCGCGAGTGAAATCGATGCCGGGGCTTCCGGCGCCGTTCATGCCGAGCGTCGTCGTATTGACGATGACGGCCGCGTCGGGAACGTGATTGTTGCGTTCGTCCCAGGACCGTGCCGTTACGCGTGCGCCGAAATGCCGTGCCATTTGTTCGGCGCGCTCAAGCGAGCGATTGAAAACGCGAATATCGCTCATTCCGGCTTCAAGGAATCCATAGACGACGGCGCGTGCGGAACCACCGGCGCCAAGGACGTTGATCGACCCCAGTTGTTGCCGCCAATCCGGCGCCGATGAATCGAGATTGGCCATGAAGCCATAGGTATCGGTGTTGGCGCAAGCGAGCTGGTTGTTCTCGAGCCATAAGGTATTGGCGGCGTTGACGGCAATCGCAGAAGGTTCGCGAAGTGCCGCTGCGGCGAACGCCGCTTCCTTGTGCGGCACCGTGACGTTGCAGCCGGCAAAGCCGCGCGTTTTCAGCGATGCCAAAAAGTCTTCGAGGTCTTTCGGCTCGACGGGCTCCCTGCTGTAGCTTCCATCGATACCGTATTGGCGCAGCCAATAGTTATGGATCAACGGCGAGCGCGAATGCGATATGGGC
>DATBRP010000046.1:0-10707 GCA_036560245.1 Hyphomicrobium sp. | reverse complement strand
CCGCATCCGTAAAGATGAAGCACAGCATCGTCGCCATGTCGGGCGCGATCATGCCGGCGCCTTTGCAAAAGCCGTTGATCGTGACTTCGGTATCGCCGATCAGGGCTTTGCGCGTCGCAAGTTTCGGATACGTGTCGGTCGTTATGATCGCGCGCGCCGCCTTCTCGAAGGCGTCGGGCTTGGCATGCTTCGCAAGATCGGCCAGCAGGTGCGCGAACTTGGTTGCATCCAGCGGTTCCCCGATGACGCCCGTCGAAGCGACGAACACTTCGTGTGGCTTGCAGCCGACGGCTTCGGCGGCGTGATCGACCGTGATGTCGACGGCTTCGCGCCCCTTTTTGCCGGTGAAGGCGTTGGCGTTGCCGGAGTTGACGACCAGGGCGCGCGCGCCGCCCTTCTTCAAATGCTTGCGGCAGGCAAGCACCGGGGCCGACGCAGTCTTGGATTGCGTCAGGACGCCCGCGACTGTGGTCCCTTCATCGAGGACGGCGAGGAGAAGATCGGTGCGCTTCTTATAGCGAATGCCGGCTTCGGCGGTCGCGAACGCCACGCCCTCGATCGGGGGAAGTTTCGGGAGAGCCGTTGGTGCAAACGGTGAAATGCTCGGCGCTTTGCCCATGCGACCCTCTGATTTTGGCGTTCGTTTCCCTGAAACAGATCGGGCCGCCATAATCAAGCGGCCCGACGGATAATTGAGCTAAACAATGGAAGTGCACGTGTTCCGAAAGGCCAAGGCGCCTTAGGGCTTCGGTGCTTCCTTGGGAGCATCCGCAGGCGGCGCGCTTGCCGGTGCATTCGCTGCGCCCGACGATTGTTTCATGATCGCCGCGTTGCGATCATCGACGGATTTCTTGATTTCTGGGTCGATCACCTCGATCTTCGCCTTGGCGCGAAGCTCGACCGCGGTTTTCTGCGCCTTTTGCAGCAGCAACGACTGCACGATCCGATCTTTCACGATCTCGAAGGCCGGCGGCTGCTTCGTCCGGCGATCCTCGAGTTTGACGAGGTGCCAGCCGAACTGGGTTTTGACGGGTTCGGAAACTTCGCCTTTTTTCAACTTGAACACGACGTCTTCGAACTGCGGCACCATTTGCCCGTGTCCGAAGTAGCCGAGGTTGCCGCCGTCGTCCTTGGAACCCGGATCTTTCGAGTTTTCCTTGGCGAGCTGAGCAAAGTCGGCGCCCTTATCGAGCTTTTCCTTCAGCGCCTTGGCCTCTGCTTCCGTTTCAACCAGGATATGCCGAGCCGAAACTTCTTCCTCGGGCTTCAAAAGCTTCACCTGGTCGTCATAAATCTTGCGGGCATCGGCGTCGGTCACCGACGCCTTGATGACCTTCTCGAAGTAAAGCTCGCGCAGCGCCCGGCGCTTGAGATAATTCAGGCGCGTATCGTAATCGGGGCCCTTGTCGAGCTTCTCGCCTTCAGCGGCTTCCGCAAAAAGCTGATTATCGATGAGGAATTCGAGAAGCGAGGTGCGCTTCTGCGCCGGTGGCATGGTGCCCATGTCGCCGCCGATTTCACCCTCGGCGACGGCAAGATCGCCCTCCGTGATCGGTTTGCCGTCGATCGTGGCGACGACTTTGTCCTCGGCGAGCGCTGACGTGACCGGGGCGCCGAAAAGGGCGACAGCGAAAGCTACGGTTAGAGCGGTAGAAACGATGCGCTTCATCGGTGTCGGCTCCGAATTGAGACCAAAAACGGCCGTTTAGGCGGCGAAAACGAGCATAACGGCATATGCCGCAGGCGATCGTCGGCAAGTTGGCCTCGATAGCGGCCCCTAACCCGAAAACCAAGTTAATATTTGACTATCGCAGTAAATCTTTGATCTTGCCGCGGCCGAGTCCAGAACATTGACAGTCGGGGGGGCGAGTTCTTATGTCTGCCCCAGATCGGCTCGGGTTTCGGCCCGCATTCGACCGCGTAGAAGCGCCGAGGGAACGTTCGATGCAGGCGTGGCGGGGAAGCCCTTGCCGCGCATTTTTTGCTGAACGCATCCTCGGTGAACGCAAACAGCGGCCCAGTCGTGTCAGAGCGCGTGGGTGTGATGAATTTTTAGGACGGATTTCAAGATGCTCTCGTTCGGTGACTTCGGTGAATTTGCTTCGAAAATCTTCGGTTCGTCCAACGAGCGAAAGGTCAAGGGATTCAGGGGTCGCGTCGCTGCCATCAACGCGCTCGAAAGCGAAGTTGAGGTTCTATCGGACGACGAACTGAAGGCTCGCACCGAGCTTTTCCGCCAGCAGCTGAAAGACGGTTCGACGCTTGACGATCTATTGGTGCCGGCCTTCGCTACGGTGCGGGAGGCGGCAAGGCGCGTCCTCGGCCAGCGCCACTTCGACGTTCAGCTGATCGGCGGCATGGTCCTGCATCAAGGTGACATCGCCGAGATGCGAACCGGCGAAGGCAAAACCCTTGTCGCGACGCTTCCCGTTTATTTGAATGCTCTGACGAGCCAAGGTGTCCACGTTGTCACCGTCAACGACTATCTCGCCAAGCGCGACTCTGAATGGATGGGCCAAGTCTACCGGTTCCTCGGATTGACCGTCGGCGTTGTCGTGCATGACATGAGCGATGAAGACCGTAAAATCGCCTACGGCAGCGATGTGACCTACGGCACCAATAACGAACTCGGCTTCGATTATCTCCGCGACAACATGAAGATGAATCGCGACGAGATGGTGCAGCGTCCGCACGTCTACGCCATCGTCGACGAGGTCGATTCGATCCTGATCGACGAGGCCAGGACGCCGCTGATCATCTCCGGCCCGCTCGAAGATCGCGCCGATCTCTATCAGCAGATCGACGCTTTGATGAAGCTCATTGTGCCTGAAGATTTCGAGCTGGATGAGAAGCAGCGCCAGGTTTCCTTCACCGAAGCCGGCAACGAGAAGATGGAGCGGGTATTGCAGGAGGCTGGCAGCCTCAAAGGCACGCTTTACGAAATCGACAACGTCACGATCGTCCACCATCTCAACCAGGCGCTGAAAGCCCACAAGCTGTTTCAGCGCGATAAGGATTACATCGTCAAAGGCGGTCAGGTCGTCATCATCGACGAATTCACCGGCCGCATGATGCCGGGGCGCCGCTATTCCGAAGGCCTGCACCAGGCGCTCGAGGCCAAGGAGCATGTCGAAGTCCAGCCCGAAAACCAGACGCTGGCGCAGATTACGTTCCAGAACTATTTCCGCCTCTACAAGAAGCTTGCCGGCATGACCGGCACGGCGCTCACCGAGGCCAGCGAGTTCATGGATATCTATGGGCTCGAGGTCATCGACATCCCGACCAACCTGAGCGTCAAGCGCATTGACGAAGATGACGAAATCTACCGCACGCAGAAGGAAAAGCTGGCTGCGATCGTGCAGTCGATTGCGGAAGCAAAGAGCCGCGGCCAACCCATCCTCGTCGGCACGACCTCGATCGAAAAGTCGGAGCAGCTGTCGGAGCTTCTCAAGGACCATAAATATCTGCGCGATTTGGCGCGCACGCTCAACGACCAAGCCGCCGCGATCAAGCCGGGCAAGGACGAGGAACTTCGCAAGCATTTTAGCGATATGGCGGCGCTTCTAACCAAGTTCGCCACGGACTCCAAAGGCAAAGACCAGGCGGTCGAACATAAAGTTTTGAACGCTCGCTATCACGAACAGGAAGCCAACATCGTGGCGCAGGCCGGTGTTCCGGGCGCCGTGACGATCGCCACGAACATGGCTGGCCGCGGCACCGACATTCAGCTCGGCGGCAATGCCGAGTACCGCCTTCGCGACTGGATCGCCGAAGAGACAGAGAAGGGCACACCGCCGGACGAAGCCGCGCTCGCGAAAAAGCGCGTCGAGCTGGTCGCCGATATCGCCGACAAGAAGCAAAAGGCGCTCGAAGCGGGCGGTCTTTACGTTCTCGCCACTGAACGCCACGAAAGCCGCCGCATCGATAACCAGCTGCGCGGCCGCTCCGGCCGTCAGGGCGACCCCGGCCGCTCGAAATTCTATCTCGCTCTCGACGACGACCTGATGCGCATCTTCGGCTCGGAGCGCATGGACAAGGTGCTGCAGACGCTCGGACTCAAGGAAGGCGAGGCGATCACGCACCCCTGGATGAACAAGTCGCTCGAGACCGCGCAGAAGAAGGTCGAGCAGCGTAACTTCGACATCCGCAAGCAGATCCTGAAGTACGACGACGTGATGAACGACCAGCGCAAGGTCATCTTCGATCAGCGCCTCGACATCATGGGGCAGGATGACGTGTCGGAGACGGTCGTCGAGCTTCGCAACGAGCTCGTTGATGAACTCGTTACGCGATATATCCCACCGGCGGCCTATGCCGAGCAGTGGGATACGGCGGCGCTGAAAGCGCAGATCAGCGACATATACGGTCTCGATCTCCCGATCGACGCGTGGGCGGCGGAAGAAGGTATCGCTGACGAAGAGATCCGAGAGCGCATCAAGGCCGCGGTCGATGCAAAGGTCGAAGCGAAAACCAATGAGCTCGGGACCGAGCTATATCGCCAGATCGAAAAGATGGTTCTGCTGCAGACGCTCGACCACCTCTGGCGCGAGCATCTCGTGACGCTCGAACATTTGCGCCAGGTGATCGGCTTCCGCGCCTACGGACAGCGCGATCCGCTGAACGAATATAAGACGGAAGCGTTCATCCTGTTCGAGAGCATGCTCGGACGGTTGCGCGAAAACGTGACCGGGCAGCTGATGCATGTCGAGCTGGCGCCGCCCGAAGATCAACCCGCGCTGCAACCTGTCGATCTGCCGCCGATGGTGGCGCACCACGTTGACGCGACGACGGGCTTCGACGACTTCGAGCCCGATCCCGAATTGGCGATGGCGGACGCGGCGATTGCGGGCGCACGAGCACGCCGCAACACCCGACCCGAGCCTGAGAAACGCGCGCCAATTCAGAGCCGCCGCAGCGATGCGGCCGTCGATCCTAACGATCCCGCAACCTGGGGTCGGGTTTCGCGCAACGCGCTCTGCCCGTGCGGCTCAGGCAAGAAATACAAGCACTGCCACGGCAAGATGGACTGACCTTCACCGGGCTTGGTGAAATACTTTCCTCTTCACTCCATGGCCGGGCTTGACCCGGCCATCCAGGAGCCATTCGAATAGAGGGAGTGAGGTCGAATTGATCTCACTCAGTGAGCGTTCGTCGCGCCGCCCGCTTCCGACCCAGCTGGTTCCTTCGCGTGCCCGGCGATGCGATCGGATAGCGCCAGCAGCACGCTCGACACCACGAACACGACATGGATGATCACCATCCACATCAGTTCTTTTTCGCGTTCGGGCGTGACGGTGCCGAGCGACATGAATTGGCGCAGCAGCTGCACCGCCGATATCGCGACGATCGACGACAGCATCTTCAGCTTCAGAGCCCCGAAATCAATCGTGCCCATCCATTCGGGACGGTCGCCGTGGTCGGAATGATCCATTTTCGAGACGAAATTTTCGTACCCGGAAAAGATCACGATGATCAGCAGCGATCCGGTCAGGGTCAGATCGACGAGGGTTAGGAGCCCAAGGATCACGTCGGACTCGGTCGACGTGAAGGCCGCCATTGCAAGATGCGATAGTTCGGCCAGAAATTTGATCAGCAGAATGATGAGGGCGAGCGCCAATCCGAAATAAAACGGGGCCAGCAGCCAGCGCGCGCTGAACAGCCAATTTTCGAGGGTGATTTCGATGCGCTTTGCGACGGTCTTTTCGGCCATATGTCTGCGGTCCTCGCGAGGTGGCGGCGTGAACTAAATTTATGGCGATCCGGAGCGCGGCAGACAAGCTCTCGCGCAACTTGGCGCGTCAGCGGATAAGCGGCCAGGAGAACATGGGCTTCGGCGGCGTTTCGCTTTCGAGGCTTGACTGGATTTGCGGGATGGGCGGCGGCGTTGCCGTTGCCCGGGTCGCGAGCTTCGGCAAATCCGGGGTCGGATAGGGGACGTTACTGAGCCACTGGTCCTGTTCGCGAATGGCCGTCAGCGTCGGCCCACAGGCTTCGAGCGGTCCGGCGGATTCGTCCGCACGCGTCTCACGGAAAATGTATCGGCCGCCGCAGACACTGATCGTTGCAGGACGTTTGGTCCGCTCGAACATGTCGTAGCCTTCCTTGAGATTGGTCCAGAAGGCCTTCCACGGAGACGACTCCTGTGCCGCCATATTCTTGTCGGTCATGCGAAACGGAAACACGTGCACCGGTACGATTTGCTCGCCGGATTCAATTGCCGCCACGGTCATCTGATGGATCTCGTCCGAAACCGGGTTGGTCATCGCGAAACAGCCGATGGATGAGCAGCCGCCGTGGATCAATATGCTCGATCCAGTTCTTGCCTGCGATTGCTCGAGGATATTCGGGTATCCGATATCGAGCGACTTCGGCCACCGCCCGACGTGGCGGGTCTGCGATCGGGTGACGGTGTAGAACCCTTCCGGCGCTTGCCGGTCGCCGTCGCGCAACTTTGGCCCGATCGTGCCGGACCAGTGACAGATCGGATACGTCGCGAAGAGCACATAAGAGTCGCCCTTCTGCTTCCAGATTTCGAGTTCGGATTCGGCTTTGAAGATTCGGATCAGGATCGGTTCGGCGAGCGACACGCCTTTATCGCGCAGCCGTTCTTGAAGCACGGCGACATTCGGCGTCCCCGGCAGCGGCAGCGCGCCTACGGCTGCCGCGCGTTGACGCTCGATACGGTCAGCAGCAACGTCGTTGAGTTCGATGGTCAGCGCCCGCGCGACGTCAACGCCAACGAAGCCAAAGGCCATCGCTGCGACAAACGCCAGCCGAAGGAAGCCGTGAAGCATCATGGATGGTTTGCGACCGAGTAATCCCGTCTCACGCACGCGGATCGCACATTATCGCCCACCGTCGGCAAATCGAAGTGTCTTTTTGCCAACACCGGCAGGGAGAAATCCGGGCACACCATCGGGAGGCGGAGGGGCCTTGCAAACGGCCTCGCCGCCTCATCCATTCTCGGCCGAAAATACTTGGCTCACCAGTCCTCGTAATAACGATGGCGGTAACGCACGACATATCCGTCGTAGGGCGAATAACCGACCGGCGGATAGTAACGCGGCACCGGCGCGTAATAGACGGCGGGCGGCGTGTAGTAAGCGACCGGCGGATAAACGCCGTATCCGTATCCATATCCATACGGCGCGTAATAATAACTCGAATAATAGGCGGGACCGCCCCACCAATAACGACGCCGCCAGTGATTCACGGTCGTGACGCCGTTTGATTGATGCGCCACCTGCGCAGTCGACGAAAGAACTCCGGCAAAGCCCGCCGATGCTGAAGTCGAGCCCAGCCACAACACCGGCAAGCTCGCGGCTGTAACGATCAACGCGAAAAACGCTTTACGCATAACGACCTCCCTGATCGCTCGATAATCCGTTGTAGCGCATATGTATATTGGAAGCGATTAGAAATGGAGCCGCGAATAAAGAGCGGATTGGAATTGGCGGGCAATTGGTAAACCGCGCTCAATTAAGATAAATACGGTGCGATTTATTTGAATGGGAGCGGGTTTAATCGGAAAGACATTCCGACGGCGAAACGGCTGGCCGCTGGCTCGCGTCAACCCTTGCTAACACCATCATCGCAGCGGTTTTCGATCGGCATGTCCCCCTCGGCGCCGGGGCTTCCCGCCTCGAAGCGATAGCGGCCCTGACAGACCGAGATCTTCGGCGGTACGCGATTAGTTTCAAACAGATCGCTGCCGGTCTTGAGATTGCGCCAGAATGTGATGTCGGAATTTCCGGCATGCCTAGTCATCGCCTGATCGGACATTCGGAACGGATACACTTGGACCTGGAAGCGTTTCTGCCCGCCGTTGAGCGCCGCCGTCGCAAGCTGCCAGATCTCGGCCATCTGGCCGTTCGTCATGGCGAAGCAGCCGATTGAGGCGCAGCCGCCATGCACCATGATCAGCGAGCCCGTACGACCCTTGTCGCGGTCGAAGGCGTTGGGATAGCCAAGATTAAGCGAGCGATACCAGCGGCTATTCGGATTGAGCGCCGCTGCGCCGACCGTATAAAAGCCTTCCGGTGCTTGGCTGTCACCTTGCTGGAGCTTCGGCCCCAGTTCGCCGGACCAGCGGCATATGGGATAAGTGGCGAAGCGATGGAACACGCCGTCGCGCTGCATCCAGAGTTCGAGTTGGAATTCCCTTTTATAGATTCGGATCAAGATCGGTGCGCCCTGCTTGAGGCCGCTTTCGGCGAGACGCTGTGAGACGCGTGTCAGGTCTGGCTGCCCGGGCATTGGCAACCCGAAATCCGCTCGCAGCCGCCGCTGGGTACGTTCGTAGTGAATGAGGCTGTCGTCGCTCAACAGCCGCGGCAACCACATGGGTGCGAACACCAACGAGACGCCGGCGATCGCAAGCGCGCCTACCGCAAACAGAATGAGGCTGATGCCGAAGCGCCGCCGCCTCGATGCTGGCGGGGTCTGCGGACTGTTACCGATTTCAGGCATGGGAATTAGGTCGGAGAATTAGAGGATCAATTTGCGTTGGCAACCGGCGAGGAAACCGCCATCGGCATGCCGGACATCGATTGTGCGCTCTGCTTCTGCTTTGCGGCATTGATGTCGGCGAGTGTCGGCTCGACGTCGGGGTTCGTTATGCCTTTGAGCTTGTTGCCGCGGGCAACGTCCATCTCGGCCGGCTCCGGTAAGGGCGTGAATGCCGTGACGACCGGCCGGCTGAACGCTGGGCAGCGGCCGACAGGGTCAGGCCGGCTTTTCGCGATCACATCGACGACATAGCGGCGCTCGCAAACCACGACACTCGGCGGCACGCGATATTTCTCGAAATAATCATAGCCCTGTTTCAGCGTTTTCCAGAAGCCATACCACTTGTTGTTTTTTTCGCGCGCCATCCGCGCGTCCGTCATCCGGAATGGCAACGCCTGAAGCTGGAAGCTCGGTTGCCCGGCTTTCAGCGCTTCGCGCGTCAGCCCATAGATCTCTTCCATCAATGCGTCGGTCATGGCGTAGCAACCCGCGGAACGGCAGTTGCCATGCACCATAACGGAATCGCCCGTGCGGCCCCAAGCGCGGTCATAGGCATTCGGATAGCCGACGTTGAATGACAGATAATACTTCGAGTTCGGATTCATCAACGACGGCGTGATCGTATAGAAGCCCTCGGGCGCCTGCCGGTCCCCATAGCTGAGCTTCGGGCCGATTTCGCCGGACCAATTGCAGATCGGATACGTCTTGAAATGATAGAAGCGCCCGTCGTCGCGCTGCTTCCAGATTTCAAGCTCGGATTCTTCCTTGAATACGCGCACGAAGACCGGCGATCCCGGCTGCATACCCTTCTTGGCAAGAAGATTGAGCGTCTCTTTCGAGAGCGGCACTTCTGCAGGCGGCGGAATGGTGGGCGTGTTCGAGCAGGCCGCCAGCATGACCACCATAGCCAAGACGGCTATTTGGACAGCAGCCCTCAACGTCAGCGAGACGCGCGTAAGCAGCAATGCGCCTTTCCCCGAAACTGAGTTCCCCGTACCGCGGGCGGGCGGACTATTCCTACAATAAACTCAAATGACTACTGTGATCGGGCAGACACCCTGTCAACTCAAGTATCGTGTCCGAATGCGGCATCGGGTAGACGTTTGCCGTTGGCCTCGTTTATCGGCCGATCGATAGAAAACGCTCGTGACGTTGCGCACGAATGTCTTCCGCCGACTTCCCGTCGAACTCCGACAACATCCGCGCGATGGCATTCCCGGTGGCGATAATCACTGATTCGCGGTCGCGATGCGCGCCGCCAGTCGGTTCCTTGACGATCGCGTCGATAACGCCGAGCTGGTCCAGATCCTGAGCCGTGATCTTCATGTTGGTCGCGGCTTCTTCCTTCTTGTTGCTGTCGCGCCAGATGATCGAGGCCGCGCCCTCGGGAGAGATCACCGAATAAATTGCATGTTCGAGCATAAGGATGCGGTTGGCCGTCGCGATGGCGATGGCGCCGCCGGAACCACCCTCGCCGACGATGACCGCCACAATCGGAACGCCGAGCCGCAAGCAGCATTCCGTCGACCGCGCGATGGCTTCGGCCTGGCCGCGCTCTTCCGCGCCAATGCCGGGGTAAGCCCCCGGCGTGTCGACGAAGGTGACGATCGGCAAACCGAAGCGGTCGGCGAGTTCCATCAGCCGCACGGCTTTGCGATAGCCCTCGGGCCGCGCCATGCCGAAATTATGCTTGATGCGCTTCTCGGTGTCGGAGCCCTTTTCGTGGCCGAGAACGACGACCGATCTGTTGCGGAACTTTCCAACGCCGCCGACGATCGCCTCGTCCTCGGCGAAGTAGCGGTCGCCCGCGAGCGGTGTGAAATCCTCGATCAGGCCGCCCACGAAATCGAGCGCATGGGGACGCTCGGGATGGCGCGCGACGAGCGTCTTCTGCCACGGTGTCAGCTTGGCGTAGGTGTCGACGAGCGCCGCCTTAGCCTTCTGCTCGAGCTTCGCGATCTCGTCGGCGATTTGCGGCCCCTTGCCTTCGGTTTGCAGGGCCTTCAGTTCGGCAACTTTGTTCTCAAGCTCCAAAATGGGCTTTTCGAAATCGAGATAGGTACGAAGTGCGGTCGAAGCGTTCACGGGGCTCAGGTCTTTCGAGTTATGCAACTGAAGCGTGCGGCAAGCGCATCGCGGCATCTGGCGCGCGACATTCGCCTCGACGGCGGCCGGGTGTCAAGGCGACGTGACGGATTG
>DATBRP010000045.1:0-7233 GCA_036560245.1 Hyphomicrobium sp. | reverse complement strand
CAAGTCCGCGCCGCCTCAAGCCTTCATCGAAGGCTTCGGCATTGTCTCTGATCCATTTGATATCGAACACGGTGCGGCCTCGTCACGATCGGTGTGATAGAGGCCGTCCTATACGATGGCGGAGAGGTGGTCTAGCGCCACCCTGAATAAGCAACGGCGGCCGGAAGTTCTCCGGCCGCCTCGTATTCGTTAAATGCCTTAGCGGCAGTCCCAATAGCCGTGCGGCGTCAAATCACTCGCCTGACAGGCCTGCTGAAGACCATCTCCCGCCGAAGCTGCGGTGATGGAGCCGGCAGAAGCAGCGAATACCGTCGCAGCCGCGAAGATGAGTCTCAGATACGTAGACATTGGGGGAGCTCCTTTGGATGCAATGATCTAATTTTCGAGCAGCGCTCGCCGACGGCGACTGGCTCATTCCAGCATCTAGGGGCCCGGCATCCGTATTTAAATGATGATCATAATATAAAAGAGCCGATGTGCTCTTCCGCCGCGGATCAAGAAATTTGAATTAAGTTTTGCTGTTTGCCGCCGCTTGCTGTCTTTCGACGAAGCGCACGGCCAGGATCGAGACTTCGTAAAGCGCGATCGTCGGCAGCGCCATGATCACCATGCTCAACGCGTCGGGCGGCGTCAGGATGGCCGCGGCAGCGAAGATCGCGACCACGGCATAGCGCCGTCCGCTTTTCAATTTATCTGAAGTTACGAAGCCGGTGCGGGCGAGCAGCGTCAAAATGACGGGAAGCTGGAAGACGATGCCGAAACCGAAGATCAGCGTCATAATCAATGACAGATATTCCGACACCTTCGGCAATAGCTCGATCGTCGGCACGCCCTCGCCCGTATGCTGCGTCAAGCCGATCGAAAAACGGATCAGCACCGGCATCGCGATGAAGTAGACGACCATCGCGCCAACAACGAACAGCACCGGCGTCGCGATCAGATACGGCAGGAAGGCCCGCCGCTCGTTCTTGTAAAGCCCCGGCGCGACGAACTTGTAGATCTGCGTCGCAACGACCGGAAACGACAGGAACGCCGCCCCGAACATCGCGAGCTTCACCTGCGTCATGATCTGTTCGAGGAAATGCGTTGCGATCAGCTTCACGTGGTCGCTGCCCGAAGCCCACATGTAAGGCCAGACGAGCACGTTGTAGATATGTCCCGAGACGGCAAAGCAGGCGAAGAACATCACGACGAAAGCGCCGAGCGCCCAGACCAGCCGCGATCGGAGTTCGATCAAATGATCGAGCAGCGGTGCCTTGCTGGCGTCGATCTCGTCCTGCCCGTCGCGAGGGGACTCATCGCTGGGTAAGTTCGATGGCGGCAGCCGCTCCAGCATTGGATCAAGACTCCATGCGCGGCGGAGCTGGCATCGGCGGCATCGGCGCCTCGGGCTTCGCCGGGGCCGCATCGTTGGGAAGTGTCGTCGCGACCGAAGGCTGCTCGATCTTCGCCAGCTTACCGGCGTCATCGATGGAGGTCTTGGCGCGCATCACCTCGGAGTTGATGGAGGTCTGCATCTTTTCGACCTCCTCGCGCATCGACTGAAGCTCCGCTTCGCGCATCGCTGCATCGAACTGTGCCTTGAAGTCGTTGGCATGCCGCCGAACCATCCCGGCATACTTGCCGAGCGTACGCATCAACGTCGGCAGCTCTTTCGGGCCGACGAACACCAGCGTCACGATCCCGAGGATCAGAAGCTCGCTCCAGCTGATTTCAAACATGAGGTGACCTTGTCGAGATCAGCCGCGAACACATCGGCGAGCGATAAGCGGTCAGCCGACCTTCGTGCGATCGGGATTCGAAGCCTCGTTGTCGATCGTACGCGGCGCCGGCCTGTCGACCGGCCTATCTGGCTCGTCGTCTTCGGCCATGCCCTTCTTGAAGCTCTTGATGCCCTTCGCGACATCGCCCATCAGCTCGGAAATCTTACCGCGGCCGAATAGCAGCAAAGCAATGATCAAGAACAGAAGTAAGTGTTGCGCGCTGAAACCCATTGGAACCTCTCGGCGGCAGCTGCCGCCCCGGTACTAGTTAAGTATCTTATCACAGAACCGCCAGGGGCGGGCAAGGTTCGTCCCTGTCCTGGGACGCCCTGTCGGGACGTCCGCTCGCGCCCTATTGTGGCGGCGCAACTGACCCCGTCATGTCTATCATTCCCGGTTTTACGCCGGAGATGACATCAATGGTCAAGTTAACGGACTGTAATTCGACCCCGTCACGCCGCCACGGTTCGCTTCCGCAGGCCAACATTACGCGAGGCGACTCGGCTCAACCTTGGTCGCCGGAAGATTCCGGCTCTGACGGGTCTGAACCGGCCTCGGCTTCATCCTCTTCATGCAAAGGAAGCGCCTCTTGGGCGGGTTCCTCGGCTTCCTCGTCCCCATCGTCCGACAACGGCAATTCGTCCGGCATCAGCGCCGCAACGTCGGTTGGCGACGGCATCGTAAAGCCCGGCGGCAAATTGGCATCGAGTAGGCCCGCGGCCTTGAGATCGGCGAGCCCCGGCAAGTCCTTGATGTTGTCGAGGCCGAAATGCACGAGGAACGTTTCCGTCGTGCCGTAGGTCAGGGGCCGTCCGGGCGCGCGGCGTCGGCCGCGCGGACGAATCCAGGATGTCTCCATCAGCACGTCGAGGGTGCCGGGTGACGTCGAGACGCCGCGAATTTCCTCGATCTCGGCGCGCGTGACCGGCTGGTGATAGGCGACGATGGCGAGTGTTTCGAGCGCCGCCTTGGAGAGCTTGCGCTCTTCCTTCTGCTGGCGTTCGAGCAGATAGGAAAGATCATCGGCCGTGCGGAACTGCCAGCGCCCCGCGACGCGCACCAGCGCCACGCCGCGATCCTTGTACTCGTTCTGAAGCTCGGCGAGCAGAGCGTTGACGTCATCGTCGGCATCGAGGCACCGCCCCAGCGCTTTGACGTCGAGCGGCTCGGATGCAGCAAAGAGCAGCGCCTCCAAGCGGCGCAGCTTCTCGCGCAAAGCACTCTTCGACAGGTGATCGACGGCGGCCTCCGGATCGCTCAGCGCGTGAGGAACGGCTTGTTCGTGCGCCCTATCGGCATCATCGTTTGCCGACATCACATCCATCTCGCGGCTGTTGTCCGACACGACTGTCAGTCTCGGCGGAACCATGATTATTTCGAGCCCCCCTTATAACGGCGTTTTCGGCAGCGCTAGCCGATCTTTTCCCACTCCGCCCCTGCTTCACGTTTGCGCATGTAAATCGGCGCGAACGGCTCGTCCTGTCGCAGCTCGATTAACCCTTCCCGCGCCATTTCAAGCGTCGCCCCGAAGGAACTCGCAAGTGCCGTGCGCTCCTCCTCGTTCCTCGGCAAATACTGCTCAAGGAACAGATCGAGCTGCGCCCAGTTCCCGGCGGTTGCGCCGACCAGCTTTTCCAGCCGCAAGCGCGCTTCCTTGATCGACCAGACCCGGCGCGCCTTGACCACGTGGACGACTTTGATCGTGCGTTTTCTCTGATCCGCGTAGGCCTTGAGCAGGTCGTAGACCGTCGCGGTATAGGTCGTATCGCGCGTGATCTGGATGCGCTCGGGTTGACCCCGCGCAAACACGTCCCGATCGAGCCGCCGCCGCGTCAGAAGGGTCGCGGCCTTCTCGCGCATCGCATCGAGCCGCATCAGGCGAAACGCCAGACGCTGCGCCAGTTCTTCCGCCGTCGTCGTGTCGACGTCTTCCTTGTCCTTGGGCAGCAGCAGACGCGACTTGAGGTAGGCGAGCCATGCCGCCATGACCAAATAGTCGGCGGCGATCTCGAGTTTCAGTTGCTGCGCTTCGGCGATGAAACCGAGATATTGCTCGACCAGCGACAAGATCGAGAGTTTGGCGAGATCGACTTTCTGCGTACGCGCCAGCGCCAGCAACAGGTCGAGCGGACCTTCAAAGCCTTCGATGTCAACGACGAAGGCTTCGTCCGCCGACGGCATGTTCTCGAAGCTGGGAGCGTCCCACTCTCCTGAACCCACTTCGCCTTGTATTGCCGTTTCGATCATATGCTCTGGATAAAACACTGTCGGGCGCCGCATATCGGCACCCGGAGCCCGACACTACACTGATTCAGACAATCGGAGTCCGGTCGCCCATCGGGGTGGCATCGATGAGGTTCGCCAACAGTTGCAGCGCCTCCCCCTTGTCGTAGGGCTCCGAACGCATTGTACAAGCGCAGGCAGCGGCGAATCGTTCCGCGGCACGCCCCGCGAGAGCCGGCACACCGGCAGCGGCGTCGCGCATCTCGTCGAGTTCGCCATTGCAATGAAGCGCCAGATCGGAACCGGCGGCGATGACGGCTCTGGCGCGCTCGCGCATCGGCCCGCTGAGTGCCTTCATGCTCAAGTCGTCGCTCATCAGCAAACCGTCGAAACCGATCTCGCCGCGAATGACGTCACGCGTCACGATTTCGGACGTACTTGCAGGGTTTGCGGAATCGATTGCCGAATAGACGACGTGCGCCGTCATTGCAGCCGGCATCATGGCCAGCGCTTTAAAGGGCGCAAAATCCGTATCCGATAGTTCACTTCGCGCCGTCGCAACGATCGGCAAAGCCAGATGGCTATCGGCCGTCGCCCGTCCATGCCCTGGAATGTGCTTGATGACGGGCACCACACCGCCGGCCATAAAGCCATGACCGACGGCCTCGGCAAGCGCCACCACCTGCGCGACGTTTGTGCCATAAGCGCGGTCGCTGATGATCTCGTGAGCGCCTTCGACCGGCAAATCGACAACCGGCGCGCAATTCATCGTTATACCGAAACTTCGAAGCTCCTCGGCCGTGAGACGTGCAACGGCGAAAGCGGCCGCCATCCCGGCTCCCGGGTCGCCGCTGTAGAGTTCTGCGTACGCTGCCGCAGGCGGAAGCAGTCGCGCCACGGGCGGCTTCAGGCGCTGCACGCGGCCGCCTTCCTGGTCGATCAGAATGAGAAAATCATCGCGTCCGACGGCCTTGCGCACATCTCCGATCAGTCGCCGCAACTGATCGCGGTCGACGACATTGCGGCGGAACAGGATGGCGCCCGCAGGCTGCATGTCACGACAGAAACTTCGCTCATCATCAGTCAGAGCCGGGCCGGAAAGCCCCGTGATCAGTGCTGCAACCATGAGGACCTCCCTTCGGCCGGGGTCAAATGACGACCGGCCGGTGCGGTGGCACCAGCCGGATGGGAATCGTCAGGCCTTTGGATGCGCATCAGTAGGTCGTCACCCAGCAGTTGGTATAACCCTGCGATTTCAGCTGCACGCAGACGTCGCTGGCATGCGCCCGCGAGCCCGGCGGGCCGACGATAAGGCGATCGTAGTTGCCCTTGGAACCGAGGTTCGCCGCTGCCACGTCCGGCGTCTTACCGGCAAGTGCGGTTGCGTACTTCTGCTGCATGTCGGCGAAGCGCTTCAACGCATCCATGCGGCTCGAGGACGAGTGCGGAATGGATGCCAGCACCGCCACGAAGCCGCCGCTGCCACTACTCGATGGGATGACCGGCGGACCCGACTCGGCATCGGCGTCCGAAGTCGTGGTCGGTTCGGCGCGAGCAACTTTCTTCAGATGCTTCCGGGGCGGCGCTGCGGCATCGTCACGCTCGTCGATGCTGCCGGTCGATGATGATTTCGAACCGGACACCGAATTGACCTTGGCGATGCGAACAGGCGTCACCGCTTTTTTCACAGGAGCCGGCGTATCGTCGCCGCTGACCGATCGCGACTGGTGCTGCTCTGGAAGAGCCTCATCGCGCGCCGGCGCCGCGGCCGGCCGATTTCCGTGCTGTCCGAACACATCGTCGAGAGAGGTGCCGGGGACCGCGACCTGAGAAGAGGGTTGCGGCGCGGAAGCCGGAGCTTCCGGCGGCTGTATCGAACCATCGCGCCCGACGACCAGCGTCGAAACCTTGCGCGGACCGCCCTCATCCGTCGACGTGTCTGCCGATGCAGTCTGGGACGTGTCGGACGAGGTCGAGTCGGGAGATGGCGGCGCGCCATTCGAACCACTAGCGGACGCTGATGACGTACCGTCGCCGAGCCGGCCCATGATCTTGGTGTCCGAGTAGGGGAACATCTTGCCCCCCGCATCGGCTGGCTTGGTCTTTGCCGGGAACGCCTCGCTCTTGATGACGGGCGGATCACCCTGGGGCTCGCTCGAACCCAAGTGCTTATAGCCATAAGCCATACCGCCGCCGACGACGATGGCCCCGATAAGGGCAGCCATGATCATCATTGGCCGCCGGCTGCGGGGCGCTTCCTCGTCCTCGTATTCGCCGTCATCCTCGCCATAAGCGGCGTCAAGTTCGCCGCCATCGGCCTGCGCGAAGCCAAGGTCGCCGCCCTGCTGATAGGAATCCTGCCTGAAATCGCTCGGCTGCCCCGCCCAATCGGCGGAACTCAGTTCCGGCTCGGAATAGGCATGCTCACCGTAGGCCGCGCCGCCATGCGCCGGCTGCGGCATAGCCTGGGGCGCGTATGCTGGCGCTCCATAGGCACCGGCGTCGAAACCGCGCGGATCGGCACCGCGGCCCGGCCACTGCGTTTGCCCGGCTGGCTGCTGAGCATATGCCGGTGCGGGTTGACGCCCATACGGGGCGCTTCCCGGCGCAACGTAGGGTTCGAATTGCGGCGCATAGGGGTCGGCCTGGACCGGGCCCGGTTGGCCGTATTGATCGGGTTGAAGTTCGCCCCACTGCTCGTAGCCCGGCTGTTGCGGCGCTTGCTGCGGCCCACGTCCGCCGTAACCCTGCTGCTGAGGAAAACCGCCCTGAAAGCCCGGTTCCTGTTGCGGTGGCCACGTGTTCGCCGGCTGCTGCGCATGGCCTGTCTGGGCTTGTGGATTGACCCAGGAAGGCTGCCGCGAACGCTCCGGATTTGCGGGGCGGGCAGCGGGCCTTCCAGTGTTCGGCCCTGGAAATGCGTTCTGCGAGGACATCGCGAAAACCCCTCAATATCGGGCGCAGAAGAAGCTACGCCTAATCGTCGATTCGAGACTTTAGCGCATCGCGTCGGGCGCCTCGACCCCGAGGATTTCAAGGCCCGATTTTATCACCGTCTTTGTCGCGGTGATCAGCGCGAGCCGCGCAGAAGTCGCAACCCCGTCATTTGATTGAATAAATCTTAAATGTGGCGAATCGTTGCCTCGCGTCCATTGTGAATGGAGCGCGCTCGCGAGGTCGTAGAGATAGAACGCGAGGCGATGCGGCTCGTGCGCGGACGCAGCACCGTCGATCAGACGCGGGAAAC
>DATBRP010000044.1:0-2351 GCA_036560245.1 Hyphomicrobium sp. | reverse complement strand
TACATCGTCTCCAGCATGTCGTCCATGAGCTTGACGACAGCATCGTCGACGCGCTCCACGGGATCGGAGATCTTGCGCAGTACGGGATCGGGAATGGTTATGATCGGAAGAATGGCCATGATGCTGACATATGGAAGGCTTTTGCGCCGGTCAATGGCGTGTACGGCTCAAAGCGCCAGATCCGAGCGGGCGGCTCGAGCCGCCGCGGCGAGCGCCTCTTCCGTTGTTTCTACCGGCGCCCATCCGATCTCCCTTAACCGCGCGGCATCCGCGATCAGTTCGCCGGTCAGGCGGTCGGCGAGGCCACCCTTTCCGGCGGCTCGCAGTGCGGCAACGACCGCAGCTTCAGGAACCGGGAAAAGCAGCGGCAGGCCGCCGCAGCCTTTCCGGAACGCCCGGACGATCTCGGCGACTGTGACCGGCGTGCTGTCGGTAACGATGAATGAATTGTTCTCCGCGGCTTCAGTTCGCAGCACATGCTCGATCGCGGCAATCAGGTTGCCGATGCTCACGAGAGAGCGCCGGCTTTTCAGCGCGCCAAACGGCAGCGGCAGCGGGCGCGCGGCGAGGCGGATCAAGGCCGCCATGTTGCCTTTGACGCCCGGGCCATAGACGAGGACCGGCCGGAGCACAGTCCAGCGCGTCGCCGATCCATTCAGCAGCTCTGCCGTGACGGCTTCCGCCGCGACTTTCGAGCGGCCGTAGGCGTCAGTCGGGGCGGACAGCGTCGCTTCGGTGACTACACCCTCGTGCGATGCGCCGACTTGAGCCCGGATCGACGACATCAGCACGAAGCGTTTGACGCGCGCTGCCCGGGCCGCGCGGGCGAGCTGGCGCGTTGCATCAACGTTGATCGCCGTATAGGCGGCGTCAGGGATGCCGGGACGCGCCTGCGCCAGTCCGGCGGCGTGCACGATCGCATCGACACCGCGCACGACGTATTCGGCTGCGAACGAGCGAGACATATCGCCGAGCGCGATACCCTCGATATTGGGATCGTCGAAGACGACGGGTTGGCGCGAAGCGGCTCGCACGCGGTAGCCGTTCTCGGCGAGCTTGCGGACCAGGTGCTGGCCGATGAAGCCGGAAGCGCCGGTAACAAGAATTCGCGGCATGGTGGTCATCGCCGGCGTCCGCATAATCTTAGGGTCGTGTCGCTTAGGTCGCGATTCGCGTCAGTGTAGCGTACGCGATGGCGCGACATGGCTCGCTATCGGTATCGCCTTCGTCGCGATCACGTCGGCGTCAGGACGATATCCTTCGACCGTACGCATCAGGATGGCCTGAAGCATCGGCGTGTCACGCAATTTTATCGATGCGCGCAAGAGATCGAACTCATGTTCAAGTTCGTGCGCATCGATCGCCGGTTCGTCGAGACGCAGAATGCGTGGATGCTCCGTGGCCGTCGTGCTGGCTCCGAGCAGAAACTCTTCGCCAAGCTTCTCGCCGGAACGCAGGCCCGTATAGGTGATCTCGATGTCGCCGTCCGGGTTGGCCGTGTCTTTGACCTCAAGACCGCTGAGGCGGACCATCAATCGCGCCAACTCGTCGATCTTGACCGGATCACCCATCTCAAGAGCGAAAACGTCGCCGCCTTTCGCCATCGCACCAGCCTGGATGACCAGTTCGGCCACCTCCGGAATAGACATGAAATGACGGATGATCTCGGGATGCGTGACGGTGATCGGGCCGCCGGTTGCGATCTGGCGGCGGAAGCGGCCGACGACGGAGCCGGAGCTGTCGAGCACGTTGCCGAACCTGACGATCGCGAACGTCGTGACCGGTTCTTTTGCCGCGCGAGCCTGAAGTGCGAGTTCGGCAAGCCGCTGGCTCGCCGCCATCACGTTCGCCGGTCTGGCGGCCTTGTCCGTCGATACGAGAACCATGCGATCGACGTTGCACGCCAGCGCCGCATCGGCGACGACATCGGTGCCGAAGACATTGTTTTCGATACCGGCAGACGCATTGTTCTCGACCAGCGGCACATGCTTGTACGCCGCGGCGTGATAGACGGTCGAAATCTCGTGGCGCCGCAGCGTATCGATCAATAGCGAACGGTCGAGGACCGAGCCAAGAACCGGAATGATCTGCGGCGCTGCTCTGCCTTTGGTCCGGGACGTCGCGGCGTCGCGAAGTTCAGTATCAATATCGTAGAGAGCCGCCTCGGCGACATCGAGGAGAACGATGCGAGACACGCCTTGGCTGAAGACCTTGCGGGCGATCTCGGACCCAATCGATCCGCCGGCGCCCGTGACGAGAACATTCTTGCCTTTGATGTTGCGCGAAAGAAGATTTTTGACCGGCGATACGCTGTCGCGGCCCAGCAAATCCTCGACGTCGAGCGGCCGAAG
>DATBRP010000043.1:0-3277 GCA_036560245.1 Hyphomicrobium sp. | reverse complement strand
TCATGCGTGGGTGGGAAGAGAGTCCCGGCCACAACAAAAACCTTCTGACGCCGGATGCCACGAACATGGGCATTGCGCTGGTGCAGGACCCGAAGACGGAATTCAAATCGTTCTGGACGCTCGTCATCGCCTCGCCGATGTGAGGAGTCTTGCCTGGCGCTTGCGACGGTTTTTTGATTTGCGCCGGCGACTCGCGTTCCGCGAGCCGGCCGCCGGCGCGGGATGTACCTAGCGCCGCGCGCGGGGGACCTTCTTTTAGTTCATCCTCTCTCACGTCATGGCCGGGCTTGACCCGGCCATTCAGAGCTGGTTGAGGCACTGTTCCAACTTGTGGCCCTGGATGGCCGCCGTCATGCCGAAAAGCATACTTCGCATGCGTGGGGGCGGCCATGGAGTGGCGGTTGAGATTTGCGGCGTTGCGTAGCAAACGCACTGAGTTCCTGTGCTGTGCCAACGTAGATGTTTCGGCTATCTTTCACTCTGATGGAGGTGAAGGATGGCGATATCAAATCCGGTCGATGAGTACGATCAGGAGGCTGCGGATTTTCTAGCGCATTTCAGGAAATTCGCTGCCGAACAGTTTGGAGACCGTTGCGAAGAGTACGAGCCCGGCTGTGCGTGCTGCGATGTCTGGAAGCTGTACGACGAAACAGTTAAGGCCGTGGATTTTAGCAGCTCATCCGACTAACTGCATGGAGAACCGCTTTCGCTGTAGGCTTGGTGCGTTTGCTCCGCAACGCCGGAGAGCCGGCCGCAAGCGCGGAGCCGATCAGAACTTCGGCAGGTTTTTCCAGATTGCTATCTTGATATCGAGGCGGCGCCAGACGACGAGTGCGTTCAAGAGTGCTGCCGTCGTCAGCGATATTGCTGTGGCGCTCGCTGCACCGGTGAGCCCGAATTTCGGCACCAGAATAAAATTGAGCGCGATGTTGAGCAGCGCCGAGCCGAACAACACGGCGGCGCAAAGCTTTTGTTCGCCGAGCATGTTCAACAGGTATTCAGCCGGGCCCATCGCAGAGCGCGATAGGAACCCGAAAACGAGAATGCACATGACCGGATAGCCGGTCGCGAACTGCGGTCCGAACAGCGACAGCAACGGTTTTCCGAGCGCCAGGATGACGAGCGCGCTGGCGAGCGACGGCCAGAACGTCCAGTTGACCGCGTCTTTTACGAAATGGCGCAGGCCTTCCTTGTCGCCACGAGCATGCAACGAAGCGAACTTGTGCGCGACGGCGCTGCCGACCGCGTAGTGGACGAACATAATCAACGCCATCGTCTTGCCGGCGGCGAAATAAATGCCGACGTCGGCAGGCGACATGAAGCGCGAGACGACAAGAATGTCGGTGTTCTGAAGCAGCAACTCGGCGCTCGATATGACGAGCAGCGGCAGCGATATCGTGAACCACGCTGCGAAATCGCTGTGTCGCGGTCCGGTGGGGATCGAGGTGTGCAAGCGCCGGTTGATAAGTAACGCCTGCAGGATGCCGGTCAGCCAGGTCGCAACAATTGCTGCACTGGCGGCCGTCGCGGCATCCATCGGCATGCCGCTGGCGTTGGCGGCAAACATGGCTGCGAGCAAGAGTAACGGACGAAGTATGTAAGGCGGCACCAGTGCGACGCTCATCCAGGCGTTGCCGCGGCCGATGCCGTCCTGGACGTCCGTCAGCGCGTAGAGCGGGATGCAGACGAGCGCGAGATAGATCGGCAAAACGAAATGGTTTTGGATGTGGTCTTGGAACAGCCAGACGCCGAAGAGGCCGAGCACCATGACTATGGTGCCGCCTCCGAGCGCGACACATCGAACGCCACGGATCAGGCCGCGCAGCCGCTCGAAGTCTCCGGTCTCGCGATAGACCGGCGCGAGGCGGATCGAAGCGAGGTTCAAGCCGAGATGCGACATGGCGCCGAGGATCAGCACCCACGTCCATACGGCAACGTAGATGCCGTATTCGAAGCCGCCCATCCAACGCGCGAGGACGATCTGCGTGAGATAGAGCAGGCCGGCGCTCAAGACGCGCACGGCAAATGCGAGCAAGGCGTCGCGCTGTGTGCGTTCGCGTTCGCCCTTGGAAGAAAATACGTTGAGCGTTTGCTTGAGGACGCCGGAGGCAAAGTCTCGCACGACGTCGAGCGGTGTTATCGCCTGTTCAATTTCGGCGCGCGCGGCCGTAGCCGGATCGAGGCTTTGTGCGTTCGCGCTCTTCACGGCAGTGAATTTCCCGTCGTTCAATCAGCTTTCCAGACGCGCCCGTTCGCGATTGCGGACGAGTTCGGCGACGCCGCTCCAGGCCCATGCGCGCCCAGCGTCCCCTTTCTCGCCGTGGTAGATGGCGAAAAAATCGGCGATCGGGGCAGCCAAGGCGCCATGCTTGCCTTCCAAGACCTCGGCCATCGCGCCGACGTCGCGGGGCGTCGGCGTGAAATCCGGCTCGGGTTTCGGGGAGGCTCGCAAAGTCGAAGTCATTGTGATGGTCCTACTCAAGGCTTAAATACCGGTTTACGAAGCCCTGAAAGCAAGTTTGACGCCACTGTGTGCATGGGGCGGCTCGGCCGATCGCTTCGACTTAGGTTAATTGGCCGTTGCTCGCCGTGAACATGCGCTTGAGCCCTTAAAGGGCGCGAAAGACCGGTCATGAAGATTGTGTTTGGTGTCGCCGGATGCGCCGTGGCGCTGGGTCTGCCGGCAATCGCTGCGCCGCATTTCGTGTCGTTCGTCGCGGCGCAGCGTTTCGGAATAGAACGAACGCAGGCCAATCCCGATATCGGAAAGCGCGACGATGCACATCCCGGTCAGGGGGCCGGACAAGGGGCCGAGCAAGGCGGGAAAGCCGGCTCGCATGCCCGGCATCGCGACCCTCAGCAAGACCCGGATGACGACGGAGACGACGACGGCGCGGATTCGAACGGCGCGCCGTCACCAAATCCTGCAGAGCCGCCCGGATGCGTGCTTCGGAAGGGGCCGCTCGATCTGATCGTCTGAGTTCGTTAGTCGGCGGCCTGTGCCGCTTTCGGTTGTGCCGGCGTCGGCTTCACGGCGTCCGGCGCGCTGCCGACGTGGGCGCCTTTGAGCGGTGATCCCGCGTCGTTAGCTTCACTCTTCTTTTTCGCCGCCTTTGCCCTGGTTGCCGCCAGCTTAGCTCTGTGCGCCTTGCGAGCGGCAACGGCTTTGCTCCGACGGGCTTGGCGGCCGCCGCAGCTCCACGCGACCACCGTGTCGCGAACGGACGTAATTCCTTTCGCGTCCGGGTCCATAGGGATGCTGTCGAGCGTCGGGGCG
>DATBRP010000042.1:0-7115 GCA_036560245.1 Hyphomicrobium sp. | reverse complement strand
TGTGGCATCAGAAGAATTGCAGCGTTGCCTTCGAGACGCTACAACCGCTGCTTCGAGGTGCAAAAGGTATCCGATGCAAGCCACATCAGGGCGGGGCGTGCGACCCGAGCGGCCGCTCTCTCCGCACATTCAGATCTATTCTCCGCTGATCAACATGGTGATGTCGATCGTTCATCGCATCACGGGCGTTGCGCTCTACGCCGGATCGCTGTTGCTGGCGTGGTGGCTCATCGCGGCGGCAACGGGCCCCGACTATTACAACTACGTTCTGAGCTGGTTCGCGACATGGCCGGGCAAGCTCGTGCTGCTCGGATACACCTGGGCACTGATGCACCACATGCTGGGTGGCATACGCCATTTCATCTGGGACATGGGTGTGGGCTACGACCTCAGGGTCATCGATCTCCTGTCGTGGGGAACGCTCGCGGGGTCATTGACGCTCACCTTGCTCATTTGGATCGGCGCTGCCGGCTTCGGAGGCATCTGACCCATGTCGATGCGAACTCCCCTCAAGACGGCGCGCTATCTTGGTTCCGCCAAGGAAGGCGCCGACCACTTCTGGAAACAGCGCGTTACGGCCGTCGCTAATGTCTTTCTCGGGATTTTTCTCGTGTGGCTGATCGCGTCGCTGATCGGGGCCGATCATGCGACCGTCAAACAAAAACTTGCCAATCCGCTGATCGCGGTTGCCTTGCTCGGCCTGATCATCTCTGGAACGATCCATATGCGTCTCGGTATGCAGTCTATCATCGAGGATTATGTGCATGGCGAAGGCCTGAAAATCGTTATCCTGATGCTGAACACCTTCTTCGCGATCTTCATCGCGCTCGCCAGCATCTTCGCCGTGTTGAAGTTGAGCTTCGGAGCCTGAGCCAAATGTCGAAAACAAATGGCAAGGCCAACGGTGCCTCTGTCGCGCCCACCGTCGGCGGCAAAGCCTACCCGCTGATCGATCATCAATACGACGTCGTCGTCGTCGGCGCCGGAGGCGCTGGCCTGCGCGCGACCCTCGGTTGCGCCGAAGCCGGCCTCAAGACGGCTTGCGTTACGAAGGTTTTCCCGACGCGCTCGCATACCGTTGCGGCGCAAGGCGGCGTTGCGGCGGCCCTCGGCAATATGGGCCCCGACGACTGGCGCTGGCATATGTACGATACCGTCAAAGGCTCCGATTGGCTCGGAGATCAGGACGCGATCGAATACCTCTGCCGCAACGCTCCGGCGGCGGTCTATGAACTCGAGCACTACGGCGTGCCCTTCTCGCGCACCGAAGATGGCAAGATTTATCAGCGCCCCTTCGGCGGCATGACGACCGACTTCGGCGAAGGCCCGCCCGCGCAACGCACCTGCGCTGCCGCCGACCGCACCGGCCACGCCATGCTGCACACGCTCTATGGCCAGTCGCTGCGCCACGCGGCGGAATTCTTCGTCGAATTCTTCGCGCTCGATCTGATTATGGATCAGGACGGTGCCTGTCGCGGCGTGATCGCGCTCAACCTCGAGGACGGCTCGATCCATCGCTTTCGCGCCAAGAAGACGATCCTGGCGACCGGCGGCTACGGTCGCACGTACTTCTCCTGCACGTCGGCGCACACGTGCACCGGTGACGGCAACGCCATGGTGCTGCGTGCCGGCCTGCCGCTGCAGGATATGGAATTCGTGCAGTTCCACCCGACCGGCATCTATGGTGCGGGTGTTCTGATCACCGAAGGCGCGCGCGGCGAAGGCGGCTACCTGACGAATTCAAAGGGCGAGCGCTTCATGGAGCGTTACGCCCCGCATGCCAAGGATCTCGCATCGCGCGACGTCGTTTCGCGCTCGATGACGATCGAAATTCGCGAGGGCCGTGGCCACGGCACGGAAGCCGATCACATCTTCCTGCACCTTGATCACCTCGATCCGAAGATTTTGGCCGAGCGCCTGCCGGGCATTACCGAAAGCGCCAAGGTCTTTGCGGGCGTCGATCTGCGCCGTCAGGCGATCCCGGTGCTTCCGACCGTGCATTACAACATGGGCGGCATCCCGACGAACTATCACGGCGAGGTTCTGACCAAGAAAGACGGCGATCCGGATCATGTCGTGCCGGGCCTGATGGCGATCGGTGAAGCCGCCTGCGTTTCGGTGCACGGCGCCAATCGCCTGGGCTCGAATTCGCTGATCGATCTCGTCGTCTTCGGTCGCGCCGCCGGCCTCCGTTGCGCCGAAACCATCGAGTCGGAAGTGACGCAGCCAGAACTGCCGAAAAACGCACACGAGCCGGCACTCGCCCGTCTCGACAAGTTCCGCTACGCCAAAGGCTCGATCCCGACGGCGGCGCTTCGCCTCCGCATGCAAAAAGTCATGCAATCGAACTGCGCCGTCTTCCGTGACGGTCCCGTGCTGAAGGAGGGCGTCGAAAAGATTGCCGAAGTCTGGCGTGACGTTGCAGATATCTCTGTTACCGACCGATCTCTGGTGTGGAATTCCGATCTCGTCGAGACGCTCGAATTCGACAATCTGATCGCTCAAGCGGCGGTGACCGTCGTCGGTGCTGAAAATCGCAAGGAAAGCCGTGGCGCGCACGCGCGCGAGGACTATCCCAAACGCGACGACGTTAATTGGATGAAGCACACGCTCGCCTGGGCGGACTACGCCACAAAGACTGTGCGGCTCGACGACCGGCCGGTGCACAAGACGACGATGACCAACGAAGTGACGTACATCGAGCCGAAGGCGCGCGTTTATTGACGTCCGAGTTATGCGCACGAAGCGTAGAAATAGCGCGCTTTCATAAAGACGCGGTAGGGTGCAGCGCCTGGAGGGGCTTCGCACCGTGAGCAAGCCAAAATCAGACGACGATGACGAATCCGATACGCGCATGCCGCCCGATCCGTTCGCGGCGGTGCTGCCGGCGCTCGCGGCACTCGGCGCGATCACGTCGATTGCCGCGATCAATTGGTCGGGCGAGGGCAAGGTCGCGGCGCGCACGCGAGCGAAACGCAAGACGGCTGCGGCGCTGCGCGACCTCGAGACGTGCTGCTTGGGGCTCGCCGAGATCTTCCGCCGCTTTCAGCGGCACCCGCGCGTCTTTGCAGGCGAAGGCGGCCAAGCCGCTGCGCCGCTGAAGTTCGGCGTCCACGGCCAGCGCATTCGGGCTGACGCGCAGCGGCTCTATCTGCAGCTGATGAACGATATCGCGTCGATGCTTGTGCTCGCTGCGCAGAACGCTTTTGATGTTATGACCGCCATCGAAGATGGCGACATCGACGCACCCGAGGAGGTATTCTTCGGCTTCGGCGAGCAGCAGGATCGTCTCAATAACGTCCTTCAGACGCGGGTGACATTACGCGTTGCCGTCGATACGGGCGCCGAGATCGCCGAGCGCCTGATCGCCCTCGTGCGGGAGCTGAAGACTTACCAAAAACCCGTCTAAGCCCCAAAGAACCGCAGCGGCGGGACCGCGCTGCCGTTGACAGCTGCGCGCGATCAAGCTTCTGTCTTTGCCAGTTCATTCTCGCACGCGGGGACGCCCGGCACGCTCATGGTCCAGCTCACTCTTCCGAAGAATTCGAAGATCACACAAGGCAAGACCTGGAACCAGCCCGATCACGACGGCGACTGGAAAGAATTCCGCGTCTATCGCTGGAATCCGGACGATGAGGAAAATCCCCGCATCGACACCTACCACGTCGACCAAAAGCAGTGCGGGCCGATGGTTCTCGACGCGCTGATCAAGATCAAAAGCGAAATCGACCCGACGCTGACCTTCCGCCGCTCCTGCCGCGAAGGCATCTGCGGCTCATGCGCCATGAATATCGACGGCACCAACGCGCTCGCCTGTCTCAAGGGCATCGACGAAGTCGCGGGTGCGGTGAAAATTTATCCTCTGCCGCACATGGAGGTCGTCAAGGACCTGGTGCCGGACTTGACCAACTTCTACGCTCAGCATCGCTCCATCGAGCCGTGGCTGAAGACAGATACGGCGACGCCGCCAAAGGAATGGAAGCAGTCGCGCGAGGATCGCAGCAAGCTCGATGGGCTCTACGAATGCATCCTCTGTGCCTGCTGTTCGGCGTCGTGCCCGAGCTATTGGTGGAATTCGGATCGCTATCTCGGTCCCGCCATTCTGCTGCAAGCGTATCGTTGGGTTATCGATAGCCGCGATGAGGCGACCGGCGAGCGGCTCGATAATCTCGAGGACCCTTTCCGCTTATATCGCTGCCATACGATTATGAATTGCGCTAAGGCCTGCCCGAAAGGACTGTCGCCGGCCAAGGCGATTGCCGAACTCAAGAAATTGATGGTCGAACGCCGCGTTTGACGTAGGTAAAGGCGAGCTAACTTTCAAAGACGCGCAAGGGACATTGTCTGTGCAGGATATCCTCGATCACATCGGCTTTCCGATCACGGATTACGTGCGTTCCATCACCTTCTATAAGAAGGCCCTGGCTCCGCTCGGCATCGTGATGCTGAAGGAAGTCATTTTTTCCGAAGATGGGACCGAGGGATACGCGGGCTTTGGCCGCCAAAGGCCGCAATTCTGGATCGGGACCGGCTCCCCGTTGAAAGGCCGGCTGCACGTGGCATTTGCGGCGACCAATCGCGATGAGGTGCAGGCGTTCTATGAAGCGGCTCTGGCGGCAGGCGGTCGCGACAATGGCGCACCGGGCCTCAGACCGCATTATCACGAGAATTATTATGGCGGATTTGTTTTCGATCCCGACGGCCACAATATCGAGGCCGTGACGCATTTGCCGGAATAGCGCAACAATTGCGGGATGCTCTAATTAGGCACTAAACGGCTTTTCAAAAAGAATATGGCCGGTGACGCGTATCGCTGTCGCCGGCCATTTGAAAAAGAACGGCGCCATATGCGCCGATCTGCCTTCCAGTACGCCCCAAGTCCCAATGCCCAATCCAGGACTCGGAAGCCGTAAACCGGCTTAGGCTGCCCGCTTCTTTGCGGTCTTCTTCGCCGGCTTGCGCACCGTCTTCTTGGCGGCTGCCTTCTTGGCGATGGGTTTCTTTCTCTTCGCTGCTTTAGCTGCTTTAGCCATAGGATTAGTCTCCCTCTAGAGTCCGAATCAGCTCGAACTTCACAAACATGCGCAAGTTCGCGAAGTTTGTGGACGGAGAAGTTTGATATAGCGGGCAAAAAGGAGTTTATTAACGCGTATTGTTGCGCAAATGTCGCAATTTTTCTTATTTTTCGCGCGCTATTGGCCTTTTCGAAGATTTGGAGAACGCGATTTTCGCTCCGAAGCACCAAATTCGAATCGGAATACGAATTGCAATTCACCCATGCCGATGCCTGGTAATCAAATTCCGACCGGTCCGCCGAGCCGTTTCTGCATATCGAGCGCCGCATGCAAATAGGTCATCGGTTCGTCGATGAATTCTGAAACCCATGACTCATAGTCGGCGCGCTTCGGAACGATGTCGGCAACGATAGAGCCGTCCTCGATCTTGAGCTCCGCACCATAGTGGCGGGCGATCGCTTGCATCTTGGCGTTGTCCGGCAGGCAAACCAGAATCAAATGACTGAAACCGCGATTGCGCGCCGTGCGAACGACGCGTCCCATCAACTGCGTGGCGATGCCGCGATTGACGAACGCCCGCTCCACAGAAAACGCAACCTCGGCACTTTCCTGGTGCATCAAAGCGTCGGGCCGCAATTCGGCGACACCGCGAACATCGCCGTCGACGAAATAGCCGAACGTGACGTTGCCGAAGTCGCTGGCACGCGCCGCATACTTTTCGATGAAAGTATCCGCCACGTCATGGCCAAATCTGCGATGCCGCGCCTCGGCATCCAGTCGCTGCAGGTGATCGTTGAGCAGGTAGCTCTCGCTGGCGAGCAGGCGCCGGATAAATCCGAACTGCGTCTCGTCCGAGATGTGTGCGTCTTCGACCATTTCAGAACTCCTCTTGCCTAACGCGCCGCGCCGCCGGCTCGCTAAGTTTCATTGGTGTATAAGAAAAAGGTGCAGATTTAGTGCATAGCGATAGGCTATGCTGCATCGCAGTAGTGCGTTTTCGAGCGACGGATATCCGCCGCGCTTGGAACGGCGGCCTATTCCGGAGTTCCGGCTCAGACGGCCATTTGGGTGACATTCAGTCGCGCGGAGCGTCACCTCTAAGGATGCGCGCGCTGTTGCGTTCGCCGCCTCGGCACCGTTACCCAGATAGGTTCATTCAGGCCGGGGCACATGGGTACGATCACCGAAAGCTATCAGCAGCGTCTCGCCGAGCGCGAGATCGAGCCCGACGCTGCGCAGGCCGCCCTCGCTGCGCGCCTTGATGACTTGCAATCGGAGCTTATGGCCGCTCAGCGCAAGCGCAGCACGTTCTCGCGTTTCTTCGGCAACGGTCCGCCGCCGCCCAAGGGCCTTTACGTCTGGGGTTCGGTCGGCCGCGGCAAGACGATGCTGATGGATCTCTTCTTTGAAGAGACGGCTTTCGAGCCGAAGCGGCGCGCCCACTTCCACGAATTCATGGCCGACGTCCATGACCGGATAGGCGCCGCGCGAGCAAGCACGCCGGGTGATCCCATTCCGCATATCGCCCGCGCCATCGCGGCCGAAGCGCGCCTCTTATGTTTCGATGAAATGCACGTTACCGACATCGCGGATGCGATGATCCTCGGCAGATTGTTTGAAGCCCTCTTCGCCGCGGGCACGACCGTTGTCGCCACATCGAATGCGCATCCGTCGAATCTCTACAAGAACGGCCTTAATCGCCAACTCTTCTTGCCCTTCATTGATCTCATCGCTGCCCACATGGAAATTATTGAACTCAAAGCCGGCAAGGATTTCCGGCTCGACAAGCTGTCGGGCGCTCAACTCTATTTCTATCCCAGCGATGCGGCGGCGCGGGCAGCGCTCGACGCTCATTGGGATAGACTGACCGGCAAGCATCGGGGAAAGGCGCAAACGATCGATGTCAAAGGACGCAAGCTCGTCGTCCCGCTCGCCTCCGTCGGCGTGGCGCGCTTCACCTTCGATGACCTCTGCAACCGGCCGCTCGGCGCCAACGATTATCTGCGCATCGCCCACGCTTTCCACACGGTTATCATCGACGATATTCCAATCCTGACGCCGGATCGCCGCGACGTCGCGCGCCGCTTCATCAATCTGGTC
>DATBRP010000041.1:0-1517 GCA_036560245.1 Hyphomicrobium sp. | reverse complement strand
GAAAGTCGCGCGCGCGGCGGCGGAGGCCGGAATTCGCGGGCTCGCATTCTATCGCGGCATTCCGGGCTCGATCGGCGGCGCGCTGCGGATGAACGCCGGGGCGCATGGCCGCGAAACGAAGGACTGCCTGATCGGCGCGCGTGCCGTCGATCCCGAGGGCAATATCCATGTGCTGTCGCTTGCTGACATGGGATTCACGTATCGCCACGCGGGCGTGCCGGAGAGCTGGATTTTCACCGAGGCGACATATGAAGGCTCGCCCGGCGATCCGGCGGAAATCCTCAAAGAGATGGATGAAGTCGCCGACTATCGCGAAAAGAACCAGCCGATCAAAGAGCGCACGGGCGGTTCGACATTCAAGAATCCGCCGGGGCATAGCGCCTGGAAGCTTGTCGATGACGCGGGATGCCGAGGCTTGCGCGTCGGCGGCGCGAAAGTCTCCGAGATGCATTGCAATTTTCTGATCAACGACAAACAGGCGAGCGGCGAGGACGTCGAAATGCTCGGCGAGACGGTGCGGGCGCGCGTCAAATCCCAATCGGGCATCGCGCTCAATTGGGAAATCATCCGCCTCGGATTGCCGAAGCCTGGGCGTCCCATCGGTGAAGCTCTCGCGGCTGAGACTTTAGGCAGCCCTGTCGATCAAGCCCAATCTTAGCGTCTTCCAGCAATGGTGGTGAACGAGCCATGACAAAACTCGGCGTCGTGCCGAAACGCACACGCAGTCACGTGGCCGTCCTCATGGGCGGCCTGTCGGCGGAACGCGATGTGAGCCTCAACTCCGGCGCGGCTGTCGGTGAAGCGCTGCGCAGCGAGGGTTATCGCGTCACCGAGATCGACGTCGATCGAAACCTCGGAGGCCAGCTCGAAGCCATAAATCCCGATGTCTGTTTCAACGCTCTGCACGGCAAGTTCGGCGAGGACGGTTGCGTGCAGGGCATCCTCGAAATGCTCGCCATCCCGTACACGCATTCGGGCGTTCTTTCGTCGGCGCTGGCGATGCACAAAGAGCGTGCCAAGGACATCATGAAGCTCTCGGGCGTTCCAGTCGCCGAGGCGAAGCTGGTGATGCGAGGCGAAGCGCTCGAGCGGCACGTCATGGCGCCGCCTTATGTCGTGAAGCCCGTCACGGAAGGTTCGAGCGTCGGCGTCGTCATCGTGTCGCCCGACGCTGAGCGGCCGCCGAACTCGATCGCGAGCGGCGGCTCGCTTGAACAGATCGTGATGGTCGAGCGCTACATCCCGGGTCGGGAGCTGACTTGCGCCGTCATCGGCGATTTCGTCACCGAGGTCATCGAGATCGTGCCGCTTCGGGGCCTCGCCTTCTACGATTATGAGTCGAAGTACGCCCCCGGCGGCTCCAAGCATGAGCTGCCTGCACAACTTTTACCGGATGTTTACCAGTCGGTCCGTTCCTTAACGTTAAGGGCGCATCAGGCTTTGGGCTGCCGTGGCGTGTCGCGGGCGGATTTCCGCTTCGACGATACCGCCGGTGGAACGGGTGAACTGATCTGTCT
>DATBRP010000040.1:0-3750 GCA_036560245.1 Hyphomicrobium sp. | reverse complement strand
TACCGATTATGTGAGCGCCGCAGAGGAACGCATCGCTAAAGTTCGGCCGCTTGACCTCGATGCTATCGAGACATTGCCTTCAAAGCGCAGCGAACCGCGCATTCCGTTCGGCCAGATTTTGGAGCTCGGCATTTTGGAGGCGGGACAGAAGCTGTTCGATCCGCGCCGCCGGGTTCGCGCCGAAGTTCGCGCCGACGGAACACTCGCCTACGACGGCCAGCAGGCATCGATTCATCGATTGGGCGCGCTGGTTCAGGGCAAGGCCGCGTGCAACGGCTGGACGTTCTGGCACTTCGAAGCTGAAGGCAAGCTAAGGCCGATCGATGTTCTGCGTGTCGAAGCCAAGCGTCAGCTCGGGCTTAACCGGCCGGTGGCGCTCGAAGCCGCCGAGTAGGGCTGAAATCAGACGGCATTCAGGCCGTGCGCGATGACTTTTTTCATCACGCTCGGCAGCGCTTGCCCGTCCAAATCCCGGCGTTGCACCCACCGGCAACGCTCCTGTTCCGCCCAAAGCGTGAAACTCGCGTCGACCGGCACAATGGCGCGGTAGACGACGAGTTCGAGCCGGAAGTGCGTGAAGACGTGCACGACCACGCCCGGCACGGTCAACCATGAGGTGGTGACGGGCGCGGCGCGGAGCGCTTCTTTTTTTGCAGGAAGAGCATCGCCCCAAGGCGTCGACGGAACTTCGAGCATACCGCCGAGCAGTCCCGCCTCGGGCCGCTGACGAAGCAGCACAGCGCCGTCCTCGCGCTGAACGAGGAAGGCCACACCGTAGCGCGACGGCCGTGCCGACTTTTGTGCCTTGACGGGTAAGAGCTCGGCAAGGCCGAGCGCGTTGGCGGCACAATCCTGCTGCAAGGGGCAAACGAGGCAGGACGGGTTTTTCGGCGAACAGATTTCAGCGCCCAAATCCATCATTGCCTGCGCGAAGTCGCCTGCGCGGCGCGCGGGCGTCAGCGTTGCGGCCAGGCTGCGAATTTCAGTCTTAGCGGCGGGCAAAGGTTGCCGGACCGCAAAAAGCCGAGACACCACTCGCTCGATGTTGCCGTCAACCGGCGTCGCCTTTTCGCCGAACGCGATCGCCGCGATGGCCGCCGCCGTATAGGGGCCGATGCCCGGCAGTTCCAGGAGTTGCTTTTCGGTGCGGGGAAAGCTGCCACCGAAGTCGCGGACGACGGCGTCAGCACAAGCCTTCAGGTTTCGCGCGCGAGAATAGTAGCCGAGGCCTGCCCACTGTTGCAGAACTTCCTCGAGCGATGCGGCCGAAAGAGCGGCAATCGTCGGCCACCGGGCTACGAATTTCTGAAAATATGGAACGACGGCTTTCACCGTGGTCTGCTGCAGCATAATTTCCGACAGCCAGACGCGATAAGGGTCGGCCTTTTTGCGCGGCCCATAGCGCCAAGGCAAATCGCGACGATCGGCTTCATACCAAAGCAGCAGCGCCCGTACGGTTTCGGGACCGGCGGGCCGCAACGGCAACTGCTTCTGGCTCGGCTGAGGCGCGCCCATGCGTCCCCTGATCTCTTGTTGCGTGGGACTCTCGAATCGCTTCGACAATGGTAGTCGTCCTTTACGACACCACAAGCGAACGCGAGGCGCGTAACGCCATGAGAGGCCGACAACCCACAGCCGCGGCGCGGCCGCTGCCGTGCGACACCCGGACCGGCAAAGGCTATTTCGCGCGTTCGGTGGGCGCTTATATACCCAAGGTTGTGGCGGCGGCTTTCGAGAAATTCGGCTTTCATACCGCCGAGATCATGACCTCGTGGGAAACAATTGTCGGTGTCGATCTCGGCCGTATGACGCGCCCGGAATCGATCAAGTGGCCACGCGGTGCCAAGGCCCGCGCCGGCGGCGATGAGGACGGCGGACGCGCCGTCGGAGCGACCCTCATCGTGGCGTGCGATCCGGCGTTCGCGCTCGAAGTCTCATATCGCACGCAGGATATCGTCGACCGGATCAATCGCTATTTCGGCTATCGCGCGATTGCGCAGCTGCGCGTTTTGCAGGCGCCGCAAACCACCGAAACGGTTAGCCGGCAACGGGAGCAGCAGGCTCGCGCTGCGCGCATTTCCCCGCAAACCTCGGCCCTAAGGGCGGGCGGTGACTTAGCAGGGGCGCTCGATGCGCTCGGTAACAGTATCGCCAGCCGACGGGCGCGCTGAGGCACCATCGCACGGGTAAATTATTGCGCGTTCAGTTGCTATTCAGCGCGGTTTCGGCTTATTCGGGCAGCAGAACCGTGCTAGGCGGCGTCAGGCCGTGCGCCTTACTGCGGCCGACATCCCCCGGAAGGAGCCAGGACCTTGAGCGAATTCAAAAACACCTTTTCGAGCGGTTCCTGGTCGCGGCGCGCGGCGTCGCTCGGCTTCGCAGCAGCGATCGCGATCGGTGCTTTCACAATTCTCACAGCCGAACCGAGCCTGGCTCAGCATAAGCAAGGCCCGGCCGAAGTTTCCGTCGACGAGTTGATGAAGCCCACGGATCTTCCCGATCTCACGCTTGGGCAGGCCGACGCAAAAGTCACGGTTGTCGAATATGCCTCGATGACGTGCCCACACTGCGCGCATTTCGAGAATGACGTTTTTGATGCCTTCAAAAAGAAGTACATCGACACCGGCAAGGTCCGCTTCGTTTTCCGCGAATTTCCGCTCGATAATCTCGCCGCGGCCGTGTCGATGCTGGCGCGCTGCGCGGGCGGCGACAAGACCTTCCCGCTCATTCAAACCTTCTATGCCAAACAGCAGGATTGGGCGTTCGCGCAAGGCAATCCCGTGCCGAGGCTCTTCGATATCGCCAAGCAGGCGGGCTTTACGCAGGCCAGCTTCGATAAATGCCTGACCGACCAAAAGCTCCTGGATCAAATCACGGCGGAGCGTACGCACGCTAGCGACACGTTCGGCGTCAATGCCACACCGACGTTCTTTATCAACGGTAAGCGGCTTCAAGAGGCGCCAACGCTGGAAGCGTTCGATAAGGTGATCGAGCCGCTGCTGGCGACGAAGTAACCCGGAAATTCAAATGCCGTTCGCACGCGTCCGCTCGGCAGTGATCTGATCCAGAAGCTTCTGGTCGGTCAGACACTTGTCGAAGCTTTCCTGCGTAAACCCGGCCTGCTTTGCAATTTCGAAGAGCTTGGGAACGGGGCTGCCGTCCGCGAATGCCCACTCCTGCTGCTTCGCGTAGAAGGTCTGAATCAGTGGGAAGGTCTTGTCGCCGCCAGCGCAGCGCGCCAGCATCGAAACTGCCGCGGCGAGATTATCGAGCGGAAATTCGCGGAAGACGAAGCGGACCTTGCCGGTGTCGATATACTTCTTCTTGAAGGCATCGAAGACATCGTTCTCGAAATGCGCACAGTGAGGGCACGTCATCGAAGCATATTCGACGACCGTGATTTTTGCGTCGGCCTGCCCGAGCGTGAGTTCGGGAAGATCGGTCGCCTTCATCAACTCGTCGACGGAAACCTCTGCCGGGCCTTGCTTGTGCTGAGCCAAGCTCGGTTCGGCTGTGAGAATTGCGAAAGCACCGACCGCGATCGCCGTTGCGAAGCCAAGCGACGCCGCGCGTCGCGGCCAGGAACCGCTCGAAAAGATGTTTTTGAATTCGCTCAAGGTCCTGGCTCCTTCCGGGGGATGTCGGCCGCGGTAAGGCGCACGGCTTGACGCCGCCTACCACGGTTCTGCCGCCCGAATAAGCCGAAACTGCGCTGAATAGCAACTGAACGCGCAGTAATTTACCCGTGTG
>DATBRP010000039.1:0-9338 GCA_036560245.1 Hyphomicrobium sp. | reverse complement strand
CCCCCCCATAATGCCATGTCTCTCGGCAACAACGTGCGATGATGGACGGAAGGCGCTGCAGCGACTTCTTAAATCGGGGTCGCTTGGGAGGAAACGTTTGCAGCCCACGGAGCCACGACGCCCTTTTCCGTTATCTTTGGGCCTGAACAAGCTTGGCCTTATCGGGCTGAAGGCGCCGCTACTGGCTGCCGTCATTATTCTCCTGGTGACCGGCGTTGCCGTGCAAGGGTTGTTGCGCCTCAAAGTCGATGACAGCCTGTCGGAGCTGTTCAGGACCAATACCCCCGAGTTTAAAACTTACGAAGAAATCGACCGCCTTTTTCCCTCGAGCGAGTACGACGTTCTCGTCGTCGTCGAAGGCAAGAAGCTTCTGACTCGTGAAGGCCTGACCGCCTTTTCGAATGCCGCCGCCGATTTGCAGTTGGCCGATGGCGTCGACGGTATCGTCTCGATGCTTTCGGCCCGCGGCAAGCCGGATGCAACGGGATATGCGCCGCCGGTGGTCCCGGACGAGTTGCCGAAAGACGCGGCGGGCTTCGACGCCGTCATAGCGGCGCTTAAGTCCAACGACATCGTCAAGGGCAAGTTTCTCTCCGAGGACGGCCAGCTGGCGATGATCGTGCTGGCGCTCGATCGGGGTGTCGTCGCCGAAAAATCGGCAAAGACCGTCATCGGCGACATCGAGGAGACTGCGAAACAGGACCTCAATCCGGCAGGCCTTTCGGTCAAGCTCGCCGGCGCGCCGGTGATGCAGCTCGAAATCCGCAATTCCGTCGAGCGCGATCAGATCGTCTACAACGGCCTCGGACTGCTGTTCGGCGCGACGATAGCGGCAGTATTTTTCCGCCGCGTGTCGCTGATGCTGGTTGCGGCGCTGCCGCCGGTCATCGCCGTCACTTGGTCGCTCGGTCTGCTGGGCTGGATGAATTTCAAGCTCAACCTGTTTCTCAACGTGATGACGCCGCTCATCATGGTGATGGGCTTTGCCGACAGTATGCAGATGGTCTCGGCCATTCGCATTCGTCTGCGGGAGGGCGATAGCAAGCTCGACGCCGTTCGGTTCGCGATCAATGTCGTCGGCCCGGCGTGCGTGCTGGCCCACGGCGCCGCGCTCTTGTCGTTTCTGGCTCTGCTTTTTTCCGAATCCGGACTCATACGCACCTTCGGCGAAGCCGGCTCGATGGCCGTCGGCATTTCATTCGTAGCCGTCATCGTCGTGCTGCCGCTCCTGGCGTTGCTGTTCATCCGCAACGAGAAGACCCTGGCGCGCGACCACACGCCCGCCGACGGCATGATGGACGCGCTCGGCAACTTTGTCGGCGCCGTCGTCGACCGCGTCGTCAAGCACGCGGTCCTTTATACGCTCCTCGGATTTGTCCTCTTCGGCTTCTTCGCGTTTCTGCATCTGAAGCTCGAGCCGCGCTATCGGCTCGCCGATCAGGTTCCCGATCGCGAGCAAGCGCTTGCCGCGACGGACCGCATCGACACCAAGCTGACCGGCGCCAATCCGTTCCATGTGATGATCCAATGGAAAAACGGCGCCAGCCTTTATGATCCGGCGACCCTGAAGGTCATCGAGGAAACGCACCTAGCGCTCGAGAAGGCGGCGGGGCTTGGTAACGTCTGGTCGCTGGAAAGCCTGCGGCGTTGGCTGCGCGAAAATGGCGACGACAACGTCGAGACGATCAAGAAATACGTCAACCTGCTCCCGAGCCATCTCGTCCGCCGCTTCATCGACAAGAAGCAGGACGCAGTTCTCGTGACCGGCCGGCTTCCCGACGTCGATGCGAGCAAAATCCTGCCTCTCGTGCAAAAGGTCGATCATGCGCTCGATCCGATCCGCAAGGCGTATCCGCAATATAAGATTTCCGTAACGGGACTGCCGGCCCTCGCGGCGCGCAACAGCTACCGGATGATTTCGCAGCTCGACGAAAGTATCCCGCTTTGCGTGCTGGTGGCGGCGATCCTTCTGGCGCTCGCCTTCCGTTCTGTGTTCGTTGGGCTCATCAGCTTGTTGCCGGGTCTATTCCCGGTTGTCGCGTCGGGGGCCTTGCTCTGGTATTTGACGGGCGGTCTGGAATTCGCATCGGTTGTCGCCTTGCTCGTCGTCTTCGGTCTCGGCGTCGATGCGCTCATTCATTTCTTGAACAGACTTCGCCTTGAGGAGGGGCCGGGCATACCGCCCGAGCTCGCCATTCGCAGGGCCCGTGTCCTTGTCGGCCCGGCGATCATCCTGACGACGATCGTGCTGGCTTTCGGCCTTGGCGTAACGGTCTTTTCCGATTTGCCATCGCTACGATTGTTTGGCTTCGTCTGCGGCGTGACGCTGCTTGCATCTCTCATTGCCGATCTGGTCTTCCTGCCGGCAACGATCCTCGTCTACCGCCGCTATATCAGCGGTCATTTCTGACGCGGCCATTGCGACGCGCGGCGCGAGCGCGGTAGTGTGCCGCCCCGCGCGACGGCATCGAGAGGTAGCGGTGACCCAAAAGCTAATCATCATCCTTGCGAACACCGATCCCCGCAATTGCGAGGAACTGGGCGCTCCGATTTTCCAAGCCACCGTCGCCGCCGCGATGTCCTACAACGTCGAAGTCATCTGCACCGGCACCGCCGCCAAGCTGCTGAAGAACGGCATTGCCGACGGCATTCACCTCAAATCGGGTGACGCGCGCTCGATCTATGACTTCATCAAGGAAGCGCATGCGGCGGGCGTCAAGTTCTTCTGCGGCTCGCCCGATCTCGATCTCTTCGACATGCACAAAGACGATTTGATCCCCGAATGCAGCGGCGTGGTCGGCGCGGCGCACTTCATCGAAGAAATCATGTCGGGCGAGAGCAGGGTGCTCACGTATTGACGGCGGTCCCGGCAAGTTTCCGGATCGCAGCCGGCAGATCGCGATAATCGTCGATGATTGCATCCGGCCCATAGGAAGCGATCGGATCGACGCTGTAGCCGAAGCTGACGGCAACGATCGGAACGTGCGCCGCCTTCGCCGTCCGGATATCGGTTTCGCTGTCGCCGATCATAATTGTTGTCTCGGGCCGGCCTCCGGCCAGCGCGATCGTACCGGTGAGATGCTTCGGGTCCGGCTTGTAGGCTCCCAGACTGTCGCGTCCGGTGAGAGCGGAAAAATAGCCGTCAAGTTTCAATGCCGAGAGGACGGCGCGCGCCTGTATTGCGATCTTGTTCGTGCACACCGCAAGCGTTGCGCCTTCACTGCGCAAGGTGTCGAGCGCGGCGACGACGTGCGGATAAGGCACGCTCCTGTCGGCAATGTGCGCCGTATAATAAGCGATGAAGACTTCGAAGAGATCGTGCAGCTCGCGCTCGGCCAACGTGCGTCCGTGCGCCTTGAGCGCGCCGTCGATCATGGCCAGCGCTCCGTGGCCGACGAACGGACGGATTTCCAGCTCGTTGACCCGGTCGAGGCCAAGCGTCCCCAGCACATGGTTCGTTGCCTCGGCGAGGTCCGGCGCTGTGTCCACAAGCGTCCCGTCGAGGTCGAAGACGAATGTCCAACCCTTCATGAATTCTCCTAAAATGTCAGCGTAGCGTACCGGCAGGGCCGGTCGGTGTCACGGCGTCAAGAAAGCCTACGTCCGTAGGCTCGGCTTGAAAGGGCCCCATCCGCAGCATAGAGAGAGGCGCGCAATTCACGATGGTACAGTCACAGAGCCGCGAAACTCCTTGGGGGCACGCATGAGCAGCGACGACTGGAAGCGGCAGGCAGCCGAGCAGGCGATGAGCTACGTTGAAGACGGCATGAAGCTCGGATTGGGGACCGGTTCGACCGCCGCCAAATTCGTCGAATTGCTCGGCGCCAAAGTAAAGGGCGGCCTGAAGGTCGTCTGCGTGCCAACCTCGGAAGCCACCCGGGCGCAGGCGGCTGCCCTAGGTATTCCGCTGGCGACGCTCGATCAGCATCCGGCTCTCGACCTGACTGTGGACGGCGCCGACGAGGTCGATGAAGAGCTACGGCTCATCAAGGGCGGCGGCGGCGCGTTGTTGCGCGAGAAAATCGTGGCGGTCGCATCCGAACGCGTCGTCATCATCGCCGACAGCAGCAAACGCGTCGATGTGCTCGGGAAGTTTCCCTTGCCGATCGAGGTCGTTCCGTTCGGCCTTGGTGCTACGCAGCGGCAGATTGCCGGGGTCGCATCCGATTGCGGCTGCGAGGGCGACATCAAATTGCGCGCAGGCGCCAACGGCGCTCCCTTCGTGACGGATAACGGCAACCATATTCTCGATTGCTCTTTCGGCGCGATTGACGATCCCGAAGCCCTGGACGACGCTCTGAAGCTCGTTCCCGGCGTCGTCGAGAGCGGACTGTTTCTCGGCATTGCCGACGTCGGCATCATTGCTGGCCCGAAGGGCGTCGAAGTTCTGTCCGCAATCGAATCCGATTTTGAAGAGGAAAACGAATAATGCGTTCGATCATCAGGCTTCTCGCAATTTGTTTTGCGATCGGGTTCGCCGCGCCGCTCTTCGCCGATGAGACGCTGCCGCCGGTCGATCCGGCGCGCGTTGCAGCGGCGCGTGATCTCATGGAAGTCACCGGCGTCACCAAGCAAATGGACGGCATGGTCGAGGCCATGTCGCGTGGCTTCGCCAAAGGGGCCAACGCCGATACATCGGAAGCGGGCAAGAAGCTCTCGACCCAATTCGACTCCGGCATGAAGAAGCTGCTCGAATACAAGGATCAGATGATCTCGGATTTCGCCGAGCTGTACGCGCAAACCTTTACGGCCGACGAGATGAAAACCGTCGCCGATTTCTATCGCACCGGCGCCGGAGCCAAGTTCATTGCCAAGACGCCGGAGCTGATGCAAAAGGGCGCCGCCATCGGCATGAAGTACAGCCAGAAGATCGCCGACGAGATGCAGGCGGTTCCGCCGCCGGAACAGAAATAGCAGTCTCTCGGATCTCACGGTTCATGGCAAATTTCGACTACGATCTTTTCGTTATCGGTGCAGGGTCCGGCGGTGTCCGCGCCGCCCGCATCGCCGCCAGCCACGGCGCCCGCGTCGCAATCGCGGAAGAATATCGCGTCGGCGGCACATGCGTGATCCGCGGCTGCGTGCCGAAGAAACTTCTCGTCCTCGCCAGCCGCTTCGCCGACGAGTTCGAGGATTCCGCGGGCTTCGGCTGGTCGCTCGATACGCCGCGTTTCGACTGGCCGTCCCTGATCGCCGCCAAAGACAAGGAGATCGCGCGTCTCGAAGCGGCCTACGGCACGACGCTCGCAAAGTTCAATGTCGAACTCCTCCGCGAACGCGCAACCGTTGCCGGACCCAACGAGGTTCGGTTGCTGAAATCCGGGCGTACCGTCACGGCGAAAATCATTCTGGTTGCGACCGGCGGCCATCCGAATGTCGACGCGAAATTGCCGGGCATCGAGCATGTCATCACCTCGAACGAGGCCTTTCATCTAAAGCAAATGCCGCGGCGCGTGGTGATCGCGGGCGGCGGCTATATCGCCGTCGAGTTCGCCACGATCTTCAACGGCCTCGGCGCCGATGTGACGTTGATCTATCGCGGCGACAAGATTTTGCGCGGCTTCGATGAAGATTTGCGCGACGGGCTGACGGAGGCCATGACGAAACGCGGCATCCGCATCATCACCGGCCAAGTCTTCACGCGCATCGACAAGACGGCGAGCGGGCTCGTGGGACATCTTACCGGCGGCGAGGCGCTGGAGGCCGACACCATCATGTTCGCGATCGGCCGCTCACCGAATACCGCTGGGCTCGGCCTCGAAACCGTCGGCGTCAAGCTCGACGGAATGGGCGCCGTCGTTGTCGACAACGCGTCGAAAACATCTGTGCCGTCAATCTATGCCGTCGGCGACGTCACCAATCGCGTAAACCTGACGCCTGTTGCCATTCGCGAGGGTCATGCGTTCGCCGACACGGTGTTCGGCAATAAGCCTTGGACGGTCAACTATAAGATCATCCCAACCGCGATTTTCTCCACGCCCGAGATCGGCACCGTCGGCTTTTCGGAATCCGAGGCACGAGCGCAATACGGCAACGTCGACATCTACAAGGGCAGCTTCCGGCCGATGAAGGCGATCCTTGCTGGCCGCGACGAGCGAATGTTGATGAAGCTCGTTGTCGACCATGCCAGCGACTGCGTGGTCGGCGTTCACGTCCTCGGGCCCGACGCTGCCGAAATCCTGCAGATGGCCGCGGTCGCGATACGCATGGGCGCCAAGAAAGCCGACTTCGACCAGACGATGGCGCTGCATCCATCGGCCGCGGAAGAACTCGTGACTTTGCGCGAAAAATGGCTGGCGCCCGGCGAAGCCGCCGGTTGATCCGTGCGAAGCGGCAATCTAAGGGTTGCGCCACGGTAGCGGGCGAGAGGGTGTCATGACGCGTCTCAGCGGGAAAATTGCGATCGTTACGGGTTCGGGCGGCGGCATCGGCCAGGCCATCGCGCAGCGCTACGCAGCCGAAGGCGCGCACGTCTGGGTCACCGACATCAACGGCGAGACGGCCGAAGAAACCGTTCGGGGCATCAAGGCCAAGGGCGGCGCCGCGACGGCGATGACGGTCGATGTCTCGAAGGGGCAGGATTTGACGGCGCTGGTTCGCAACGTCGAAGCCGCCCACGGCCGCGCCGACGTGCTGGTTAACAATGCGGGCATCCTCGTCCGGGGTGAAGTGCGCCAGCTCTCGGACGCCGATTGGACGAAACTGCGCGAAGTGAACCTCGACGCCGTCCTGCGGCTGTCCCGCGACGCTCTTTCGTTGCTGAGAAAATCGAAGACCGGGACGATCATCAACATTTCGTCGATCATGGCGCACCGGGGCCTCAGGCCGCTGGCGGCCTATACGGCGACGAAGGGCGCGGTTACGGCGCTGACCAAGGGCCTCGCCGTCGAGTACGCGCCATTCAACATTCGGGTGAATTCGATCGCGCCGGGATACGTCGAGACGGCCATTACCGACCGCCTCTTGAAGCTGCCGCCGGTCAAGCAGGCCCTGATCGACAAGACGCCGATGGGCCGCCTCGGCCGGCCCGAAGATCTCGTTGGCGCAGCGGTCTTCTTTGCGTCCGACGACAGCCTATATTGCACAGGCTCGGAGCTGGCCGTCGACGGCGGCATGGGCGCCGGTCTTTAGGATCAACACGGCCGGCGATAGCTGGCGCGGGGCGGAGATATCTCCTATAAGCCCGAGATAATTCGATGCGGAGCGGGATTTGACGGTCGCCCAGAAGGACGGCCGAAGCCGCTCCCCAGGAGTAAGAAATGGCGTCTGCCGTACAAACCGATAAATGGTCGCCGGAAAGCTGGCGCGCGAAGCCGATCCTGCAGGTTCCGGACTACCCGGATGCCAAAGTCTTGCAGGACGTCGAGGCGCGGCTCGCGACGTTTCCGCCGCTCGTTTTCGCGGGCGAGGCACGGGATCTGAAAAGGCAGCTTGCCGTCATCGCGTCGGGCAGCGGCTTCCTGCTTCAGGGCGGCGACTGTGCCGAGAGCTTCGCCGAGCATAAGGCCGACAATATCCGCGACTTCTTCCGCGTCTTCCTGCAGATGGCGGTCGTGTTGACGTATGCCGGCGGCCAGCCGGTCGTCAAAGTCGGCCGCATCGCCGGCCAGTTTGCGAAGCCCCGTTCTTCGCCGATGGAGAAGAAGGGCGACACGGAGCTTCCGAGCTATCGCGGCGACATCGTCAATGGTCCCGAATTCACTGCGGCGGCGCGCATTCCCGATCCGGCTCGCCAGATCGAGGCCTATCGGCAGTCGGCGGCAACGCTCAACCTGATCCGCGCCTTCGCGACCGGCGGCTATGCCGATCTCGAACGCGTGCACCAGTGGAACATGGGCTTCGTGAAAGACAGCCCGCAGGGCCACCGCTACCAGGAATTGGCCGATCGTATCGCCGAAACGCTGCAGTTCATGCGCGCCTGCGGAATTACGTCGGAAAACACACCGCAGCTTCGCACGACGAATTTCTACACCAGCCACGAGGCGCTGCTGCTCGGCTACGAGCAGGCGTTGACGCGCAAAGATTCGACCAGCGGCGATTGGTACGCAACGAGCGGCCACATGATCTGGGTCGGCGACAGGACGCGCCAGCCCGATCACGCGCACATCGAGTATTGCCGCGGCATCAAGAACCCGATCGGCTTGAAGTGCGGTCCGTCGCTCGACGGCGACGGCCTACTGAGGCTGATCGACCTTCTCAATCCGAAGGACGAGCCGGGACGGCTGACCCTGATTTGCCGCTTCGGCTACGACAAGGTCGAAGCGCATCTGCCGAAGCTCATCCGCGCGGTGAAGAAGGCCGGTCGCTCGGTCATCTGGTCCTGCGATCCGATGCACGGCAACACGATCTCGGCCGTCAACGGCTATAAGACGCGGCCGTTCGATCGCATCCTCAAGGAAAGCCTGTCGTTCTTCGAAATTCATCGTGCCGAGGGCTCGCATGCCGGCGGCATCCACGTTGAAATGACGGGCCAGAACGTGACGGAATGCACGGGCGGCGCGACGGCGATTTCCGAGCAGGATTTGTCCGACCGCTACCACACGCATTGCGATCCGAGACTGAATGCCGATCAGGCGCTGGAACTTGCTTTCCTGGTCGCCGAGCAGCTGAAAAAGGAACGCGACGCGGATGCCCGTCCCGAGCCGAAGACGCTGATCGCGTAGCGGTTCGTAGCGCCTTCGCAGCTATGACTAGCTTTGCCGAGCGTTGCCATGTGGAGTGCGGGGCATGATACGGCGCAGCGTTTTGGCAGCCGCTTTTCTCGTTCAGGTATCGGCCGTGATGGCTTTGGATATCAGGACGACGGTCGACTCGCGTCTCCAAGAGCCCGGCGTCTGTTGGGAGCCCGATGTCGAGTTTCCCGTTCCCTGCGACGATGATGATGACTGAGTCCGTTAGGGCTCAGTGCGTCGTCCGCTGGACCCGGATCGTCGCGCGCCCTAAATACGGGACATGACCGCACCATCATCGCTCAAAATCGCGCTTGCGCAGCTCAATCCGGTAGTGGGAGACCTCAAGGGCAACGCCAAGCTGGCGGCTGACGCGCACGCGCGCGCCAAAACGCTCGGCGCCGACGTGATCGTCTTTTCCGAATTGTTCCTCAACGGCTATCCGCCCGAAGACCTCGTGCTGAAGCCGGCGTTTCAGGATGCAACGCGGGCCGAGCTTGAACGTCTTGCCGTCGCCTGCGCCGACGGGCCGGCAATTCTGATCGGCGCGATCTGGCGCGACGCAGGTAAAGTCTACAACGCCGTGGCGCTGCTCGACTGCGGCCGCATCGAGGCGGTCACTCTGAAATTCGATCTGCCGAACTACGGTGTCTTCGACGAAAAACGCGT
>DATBRP010000038.1:0-16010 GCA_036560245.1 Hyphomicrobium sp. | reverse complement strand
GTGGAGCTTGATCTCGGGCGAGGAAGCGACGCGCACGGGCCTTGCAGGCTTGCAGGAGGACGCCCGCGACGCGAGCGCCGCCGTCGCGGCACGGCTCGATGCGGTACGCGGCCAGCTCGACAACGTCGTCAGTTGGTCGGATAGCCAGATGACGCGCGAAGAGACGAGCGGCGGCAGTTGCGGCGTGCCGTCGGGCGCCGGCAAGGGCCCGCTCTATAATGCACGCAAGAGTGTCCGGGATTCCGTCGCCGCCTTGCGCGACAGCATGACGAAGTCCTGGCTCGAGCCCGTTCAAGCCGATGTGCAATCGCTGCGGCAGGCGGCTGACGTGCTGGGCGGCGCCACTCTAGAAGAACGCCAACACAATTTCGAAAGCAAGGCGTCGGAGATTCGCGGGCTCGCGCGCAACATCGCTGCGCGCAGCAACCAGCTCGGCCGTTCGACGGCATCGGAGATGCGGGCACTCGCGGATTCGGTCTCGGCGCGTCCAGGAAAATCCGGGTCGTCATGTTACGATCCAACGCTTGCCGAACGATTACACGCTGCCGCGGACCAGGCGGATCAGCCGGCAGAATTGAAACTGCGCGCGGCCGTATTCAACGAGGGTCCGGCCGGCGTCGCCAATGCCGTCAAAAATCTTTGGAGCAACATCGGCGCCTATACGTCGAGCGCGTTCCGATATGTATTCTCTGGCGGCAAAGTCGTAACTGCGGGTCATACCGACCAAGGCGAACCGATCACCGGTCGCGACGTCATCGCGCTCTTGGCGACGATCGGAGTCGACATGGGATTGCTGGCGATGGCGATCCTCAATCCGCCGCGCGAGCCGCCATCGGTCCGGCCTTCCGGCGCCCTTGCCAGACAAATTCGCGACGCCATCGATACGGCGATCAATCGCGCGCCGGGAGCCGATCTTGAATGGGTGCGCCGGCATTTCGTGCACCACAACAAGGCGTCCTACCTTGTCATTCCGAACCTCTATAGTTGCGATCCCGAGAATAAGGACGAGTCTGCGAAGGGCATGGCGGTGAATCAGTTGGCAGGCGTTTTGAGTGATCTCGAACTGGTGCGCTGGCCGAAGGGCGGCAGGTGGTGGCTATTCAGGGACAACGAGCTGAAGGAACTGAAAAAGGAAGAGTCGTTGGGGAGCGATACGGACCTGACCTCGATCCGCAAGAAGTGGGCGGAGGAGCAGGGCATGACCGGCGATGAGTTGAAGAAGTACGTCGAGAAACGTGCTGTTCGAAATCACGGTCTCTTCTCGAAAGCCGAGCGAGCGCTGCAGATCGCGGGATGGAGCGAGCCGGCGCGCAACGACATCGAGATTTTCAAGCTCGTCGATACCGATGGGCTGACGCCGCTGCTGATGGTGCTCAACGAGCCGTCTGGTTCGCTCAGCAGCAAGACCGGAGAAACGGGAAAAGACGGAACCGAGACTTAAGCAGCTAATACTTTTCCCGGTCACGGGCCCCGCCGGTCCTGGTCAAAGGCGCAATCCAATGACTGCTAATACTTGCGTGGATGGCCGCCTTCGCGGCCATGACGAAGTTATTAATACTTTAGAACTCAACGCCTGGGCTAAAGCGGTTTGAGCGTCCAAATCACATTCCGTCAGGGCGAGAACAGGCGAGCCTGCAGTGACGCGGGAGGGGGTTCGTGAAGGTAGCGTTCGATCATCGGCAAGTGCGGTTCGACCGAGGCCTTGCCGGCGGCGATCATTTCCTCTGCACGGTGAAAATCCAAAACGCCGATATGGCCAAGATCCGGAGAAATCAAGAGGTCCGGCGGATCGCCCATCAGCCGCGCCCGTGCGATCCGATCATGGAAAATGCTGAACGAGTTCAGGATCACCGATGTGATCCCCGGCGCCGTTTCCTGGCGATGGCCAAACAGCTGACGATGCAGCAGTTGCAATGCGCCTTGGCCATTCCAGCGGGTGATAGGAGCAGCTTCCTGTTCGATAGGTGTGGCGTCGACCTCCTCGACGGCATCATCGACGATTATGCCGCCGCGTCCGAATTCGCTCGTGAGGTTGACGGCGATCACGGTATGCGCGCCCAGCGCCCGGCAGACCGAAACGGGAATGGGATTGACCAAGCAGCCATCGATCAGCCAGCGGCCGTTCAGTTTGACGGGTCGAACGATGCCGGGAATGGCTGACGACGCGCGCACCGCCTCGGTCACGCAACCGTGCCTCAGCCAGATTTCATGGCCGCTGGACAGGTCCGTCGCGATGGCCGCGAAACGGGTCGGAAGATCCTCGATCTTCAATCCGCTCAGATGATCGTCGAACTTGTCGAAGAGCCGTTGGCCCGCGATGAGGCCGGAGCCGGAAACGCTCAAATCCAAATAGCCGAACACCCGGCGACGCGTCAGGCCACGGGCAAATTCCTCCAATTCGTCCAGCCGGCCGCCGGCGAAATGACCGCCGACGATGGCCCCGATCGAGGTGCCGACGATGATGTCGGGGGTCAGCCCGGCTTCAGACAGTCCGCGGAGAATCCCGATATGCGCCCATCCGCGGGCGGCGCCGCCTCCGAGAGCCAATGCGAATTTATCTTTTGCCATTGCTGTTTTCAGAAGGACGGTGCTGTTCGGATTGAGCCACTCTCATTAACTCCGGGATGCGCCATTTGGTTCTCGCCTGCGACCCGGCACTCATAAATTTGTCTCCTCGGGGAGCGTTACGCGGCCGTCACAATTCGCAGCCGCACCGATTGGAAGCCGATTCCGGCACATGCACAAGGCAGGTAGATGCACAACGCGGGCCATCAGCCGCGTGCCTTCATCATTTTCGCTGGAACCGCCTCCGAGCCGGACAAGTTCTTCAGGCGCCGCTGGGAGAGTGACGACAGAAGAAACGGAGATTTGTGGATGTTGAAGTATATCATTGCAGCAAGCGCGCTTTTGGCCGGCAGCACCTTTGCTTACGCGGCCGAAATGGATCGCGGCGACAGAGGCGCGGCCAGCACGCCGAATGCCGCCTCGGAACATGCGCCGGGACAAGTGAAGGGCAACGGTGCGGCGCGAGACGCGGCTCCAGGCAACATGAAACAAGAAGGACGCTCGGCCAGGGAGCACGCCCCCGGGCAGGCAAAGGATTCGTCCGCATCACGGACTGGCGACAGGAACATGGAGCATCGGGCCGGGTCCGATGACCGCCTGCATAAGAGCGACCGGAATGCGAAGGGTGAAAGCTCAAAATCCAAAAACGATCGTAATGCCAAGGATGAAGGGTCGGCCAATAGGAACGAGCGCAACGCAAGAGGCGAAGGCTCAGCCAATCGCGATCGCAAGGTCGATCAGTCGCGAGCCGACGAGCGGAGAGGTAATTCCGGAACCGGCGCGAGCGAAGGCACGGAAGGACGTTCGGAGCATAGCGGTTCCATCGCCAACGTCTCGCCCGAGCAGAAGACTCGGATAACAACGATCTTCTCGCACCATCACGTCGCGCCTGTGCGAGATCTCGACGTCGCGGTCAATGTCGGCGTCGTCATTCCGCATTCTGTTCACGTCTACCCGGTTCCGATCGACATCGTAACAATCGTCCCGGACTACCGCGGATATATGTACTTCATGATAGACGATAATCGCGTCGCAATCGTCGATCCCGATACATACGAAGTCGTCGATGTCATCGTGATCGCTTAAGTTGCGCGCTTAAGCGTGCAAAGCCGCCGCGGGGTAAAACCTGCGGCGGCTTTCGTTTGTGTAAAAATCGCAAGACGCATGGCGCTTACGCGAATCCTTCCGGCGCCAGATGCGGCCGGTAGAATTCCTCAAGGCGCGCGATCTCTTCATCCGATAGTTTAATCGACAGCGCGCGAATGGCGTCCTCTAAATGATGGGACTTGGTCGCCCCCACGATCGGCGACGTGATCCCTTGCTTGTGCAGCATCCACGCCAGCGCCACTTGCGCCGGAGAATCTCCGCGCGCTTTCGCGACCTCGATCAGGCGATCGACGACAGGCTTATCGAGATTCGCAGATTTCGGATAAAGGCGCTGCGCAAACGCGTCGGTCTTGGCGCGCTCCGTCTCTGGCTCATCCTGCCACGGACGCGCCAGCCTGCCACGCGCAAGCGGCGACCACGGCGTGACACCAATGCCTTCGGAAAGGCAGAGAGGCAGCATCTCGCGCTCTTCTTCGCGATAGATCAGGTTGTAATAATTCTGCATCGAAATGAATTTCGCCCAGCCGTTGGCGCGCTGCAGGCCGAGCGCTTTCATAAACTGCCAAGCATACATCGAGGATGCGCCGAGGTAGCGGGCCTTGCCGGAGCGAACCACCTCGTTCAGGGCTTCCAGAGTTTCTTCCAGCGGCGTTTCATAATCGAAGCGGTGAATAATATAGAGATCGACATAATCGGTGCCGAGTCGTTTCAGGCTGTTGTCGATCTCCGATAAGATCGCCTTGCGCGAGAGGCCCTTCTGATTTGGGCCGGAGCCCATCGGCGAATAAACCTTGGTCGCGATCACGACGTCTTCGCGCTTGGTGAAGTCGCGGATGGCGCGGCCGAGCACGCGCTCGCTTTCGCCGTGCGAATAGACATTAGCGGTGTCGAAGAAATTGATACCGGCCTCGAGCGCCGACTTGATGTGCGGCCGGCTGTCCTCTTCGCTGAGCGTCCAAGCCCATTTCATCACGCCCGAGTCCGACTGGCCGTAGCTCATACAGCCTAGGCAAAATCTCGAGACTTCAATTCCGGTGTGTCCAAGCTTGACATAGTCCATGCGGTGCTTCCCAATTTCAGGTTCGCGAATTCGGCCAGGTAAGGGCCGAGACGCGAGCAGATTCTCAAGCGCCGCTTCTATATAGGGACTTCGTTTCAGCGGCTATCGACGGCCGGACATGGCAGATCATCACTCGGCCGACGCCAGCGGTCTTGCGACGGCTTCCAGGGGCTTGCGTTCCGCGGCCGTTGCCCAGAACGCCGCTATGATCGCCGCGGCGATCATGAGCGCCGAACCTATCAGATAGCCGACGAGGACGCTGGTGCGCGAACCGCTGTCGATGAGATGGCCGAGCAAAAACGGACCGCCGACGCCGCCGATACCCGTTCCAATCGCGTAAAAGAGCGCGATGGCAAGGGCGCGGACCTCGAGCGGAAACGATTCACTCACCGTGAGATAGGCCGCGCTTGCAGCCGCAGACCCGAAGAAAAACACGATCACCCAAGCGGTTGTCAGCTGCCAAGCCGAAACGAGATCGGCGGCAAAGAGATACCCGGTGACGGCGAGTAGAAGCCCGGACACAGCGTAGGTGAGCGCCAGCATTTGGCGCCTGCCCCACGTATCGAAAAAACGGCCGATCAGCAGCGGCCCGAGAAAATTTCCCGCGGCGAACGGCAGGATATACCAGCCGATATTTTCCGCGGGAATACCGTAGAACGTCGTGAGAATGAGCGCGTAGGTAAAGAAGATGGCGTTGTAGAAATAGGCTTGCGCCGCCATCAAGCTCAGACCGACGAAGGCACGCTGGCGATAGACGGTCAGAATGGTCGAAGCGACTTCGCGCAAAGGGGTGTGCGTACGCGTCCGGAGACGCACTGGGGTCAGCGGCGCCGTGTCGACGGCATGCCCTTCCCGGCCAAGCGCCTCCTCGATCCCGTCGACGATTTCATCGGCCTCTGCGGCGCGGCCGTGCGTAATTAGCCAACGCGGGCTTTCCGGTATCCAGAGACGCATGAAGAAGATGACGGCGCTAAGTGCTCCGCCAATCGCGAAGGCGGCGCGCCAGCCGACATCGGCCGGCAACAGGCGTGCGTCAAGGAGAACGATAGAACCCGCGGCGCCGATGGCCGCGCCGAGCCAGAAGCTGCCGTTGATGACGAGATCCGTCCAACCGCGGACGCGCGCCGGAATCAGTTCCTGAATCGTCGAATTGACGGCCGTGTATTCGCCACCGATTCCGGCGCCGGTGATGAATCGGAATACGATGAAGCTCCAGAAATTCCAGGAAAACGCCGTAGCGGTCGTCGCGATCATGTAGATCGTAAGGGTAATGAAGAACAGTTTCTTGCGACCCAGCCGGTCCGTCAGCCAGCCGAAGAAAATGGCGCCAAGTACCGCACCCGCCAGATAGGCGCTGCTCGCCAGGCCGACATCGGTGTTCGTAAACTGAAGAGCCGGGCTTTCTTTAAGTGCGCCGGCAATTGCGCCGACCAGGGTGACCTCGAGGCCATCCAATATCCAGGTCACGCCGAGCGCAGCAATGACGAGGACGTGAAAACGCCCCCACGGAAGCCGATCGAGGCGCGCTGGTATGGTCGTCTCGATCACCGTGCCGGGACCGGCGTTGTCGACAGAAACGGATCGCTGCATTTAATCGCTTATTTTCACACCCTTCGACGCGTCCCACTTGGGAACTTCCAAGCACCTGCAATGGTTCTTTGATCGGGGGAAAACTGCTGTCGGGAGTACCCTCATGTCCAGAAAATCCAGGATCGAACCCTATTGGGGGCCCGTCGGCGGCTGGGGCTCGACAGGAAGCGTCATAGAAATCCTGCTGCGCGAGCACATTCCCCTCAAGGGAGCCTCGACACTACTCCAACAAAACAAGCCGCGCGGCTTCGCGTGCGTCAGTTGTTCGTATGCCAAGCCGTCCGATCCGAAGACATTCGAATTCTGCGAGAATGGAGCCAAGGCCACCGCGTGGGAAATCACCAGTCGCCGTTGCGAACCGGAATTTTTCGCTGAACACACGGTGTCTCAGCTCGAGAGCTGGGCGGATTACGATCTCGAAGAATTGGGCCGGCTGACCGAACCGATGAAATGGGACGCGGCGTCCGACAAGTATGTGCCAGTGTCGTGGCAAGACGCTTTCACCGACATCGGCCGGCAGCTCAAAGCCTTGGAACCGAAATCTGTAATTTTCTATGCGTCGGGGCGGGCGTCACTCGAAGCGTCGTACATGTATCAGCTGTTTGCGCGCGCATATGGGTGCAACAATCTTCCCGACAGCTCGAACATGTGCCACGAAAGTACCTCGGTGGCGCTACCCGAAACAATCGGCGTTCCCGTCGGCACGGTGAAGCTCGACGACTTCGATCATACGGACTGCATTCTATTCTTCGGGCAGAACGTCGGCGTCAACAGTCCGCGCATGTTGCATCAGCTGCAACGCGCGCGCCAGCAACGCGACGTTCCCATCATCACGTTCAATCCGCTCCGAGAGCGCGGTTTGGAACGCTTCACCAATCCACAATCGCCAGCCCAGATGTTGACGTTCTCGGACACGCGGATCAGCACGCAATATCACCAGCTCAATCCCGGCGGCGATCTCGCGGTGCTGGTCGGCATGACCAAGGCGCTTTTCGAAATGGACGATAAACGCGCCAACGGCGGCCAGCGCGTTCTCGACATGGAATTCATCGCCCAGGAAACGCACGGGTTCGATGCGTTCGTCGAAAGCATGCGGGAATTCGACTGGAAGAAGATCGAGGCCTGCTCCGGCCTCACTCGCGCGGCAATCGAAGCCGCCGCCGACGTGTATGCGAAGGCCAAAGCGGTGATCGCCTGCTACGGCATGGGGCTGACCCAGCATCGCTCTGGCGTGCTCGCCATTCAGATGCTCAGCAACCTGCTTCTTCTCCGTGGCAATATCGGCAAGCCGGGAGCCGGCATCTTTCCGGTGCGCGGCCATTCCAATGTCCAGGGGCAGCGGACCGTCGGCATTACCGAGAAGCCGGAACTCGTGCCGCTCGATCGACTTGCCAAGCAGTTCGGGTTTGATCCGCCACGCGCCCGCGGCCGCAATACGATCGAAACCTGCGAAGGTGTTCTTGACGGCAGCGTAAAGGCGTTTGTCGGGCTCGGCGGCAATTTCATTCGCGCCATTCCAGAAACAGTGTCTATGGAGAGGGCTTGGCGAAAGCTCGGGCTGACGGTGCAAATCATTACCAAGCTCAATCGCGGCGCGCTCATCCACGGCCGGAGCGCTTACCTCTTGCCTTGTCTCGGCCGCATCGAGTTGGACCGTCAGGCAACGGGGCCGCAATTCGTGACGATCGAAGATACGACCGGGCGGTTCCATGCGTCGCACGGCCAGGTGGAGCCGGCGGGTCCCAATCTTTTGTCCGAGCCGAAGATTGTCGCCGGTCTTGCCGAGGCGACGCTAGGCAATTCCAACCATATCGACTGGCAATCCTGGACCGACGATTATTCGCGCATCCGCGATGCAATTGCCGAGACATATCCCGCGATCTTCGCGGACTTCAACACGCGCATCGAAGATCCGGCCGGTTTCGACCGGCCGCTACCAGCACGCGAACGGCGATGGATGACCAAGACCGGCAAGGCCAATTTCATCGCACCCCGGAGCCTGTCCGAAGATCCCGATCTTCCACGCTGCCGTGAGGGCGTGCTGACGCTGATCACGGTCAGGAGCAACGATCAGTTCAACACCACCATCTACGGATATGAAGATCGCCTTCGCGGCATTCACGGCACGCGTATGGTCGTGCTGATGAATAAGGACGATATGGCCGAGCGCGGCATCGTAGATGGCGACGACGTCGATCTTATCGGCGATGCGGGAGATCAAGCGACGCGGATCGTGACCGGGATGCGCGCCACGACCTATAACGTGCCGCGCGGCAGTTGCGCGGGCTATTACCCGGAGTGCAATCCCCTGCTTCCGCTTTGGCACTATGCCGAAGGCAGCAAGGTTCCAGCGGCGAAGTCGATACCCATCAGGGTTGCGAAGCAGGCACGGCCGGAGAAAGACCAACTCGGCCTATTCGGATGAGGGTTCGCCGGATTTGACCGCCGGCATGACAGGCGCAAGATAGGATGTCGCGACGGAGGACAGTCCGTAGCGAAGCGTCATTATTTTTTGAAACAAGACATCGACCGCAATGGCCTCAGCCATCATGGCATCGATGTCTTTGTCCGTCAGAATTTCAGCCCGCTCCTTCAGGAGTTCGCCACTTGGTGGCGCGGCTTTGACCATCGCACAAACTCTCCGCTAATCATGCAAAGGGGGCGCCTCGACCCACGTCGAAGCGGCAACAATCACGGCTTGGATGCTGAGAAAGCGGGGCGAGCATGAACTTGCCACGCTCGCCCGGGCCGAGCGACAGAGGAACATTTTCGCTCTCGTATCCGAAACAACACGTCGAAGCAGACGGGAAAAGTTGTCAGCCCACTGTCAGTTGAAAATGTGAATCGGGTTCAGGCAAGGCATGTGCCGACAATTATTTTAAGTCCTACATTTTAGCGTTACTTCAGTCCGTCTTGGAGGGGGCCAACCGATCCTGATCGTTCTCGAGGCAGTCGACCGGGCTGGCCGAACCCAAGGACATGGCTGATTTGCGGCCTGCCGCGGTTGCGGAACCTTGAATGAGTTCCGAAGTTTAGGTTGCGTGGTCGGGCGCCACAAAGGAATAGTGCTATGAATAAATTCATCTTATCGGCGGCGATCGTAACATTGAGCGCCGCCTGCCCAGCTTTTGCGCAGACGTCGACAGAACCCACCGCAGCACCACCCACGCCGCCGACCGTCGCGGGCCCCCCCGCCAACAGTTCCAATCCCTCGGCGGCAACCGCGCCTCCAGCGGCAACGACGACCAGCAATGGGTCCGAAGGGTCGTCCGCGGCACCCACAAACGTGATCCAGTCACCCGTCGAGCAGAACCGGCTCGATCCCTCCGCGCCCAATCCTGGAAGACTGCAAATCGACGAGGGAAGTGTGGGCGACGCTATCACAAATCCAGATGCAAATTCCTCGAATCCGGCTGCGCCGGGTCAAAGCTACAATGCGATCTTGGGAGGTGGGCCGTCGAACAACGGCACGAGCGCGGGAACTTCAGGTCTCGGCGTCACGCCGCCAGCGTCGGCGATGTCGCCAAGCGTATATCCCGGTCGCCTGACTTCTCCGACCTCGCCCTTTAGCTCTTCAACCTTCGGTTCGACCGGAATAGGCAGTCGCGGCTTATCCAGTGGCTCGATGGGAAGTCATTCCATGGGCGGGCACCGCTAGGCTGAGGTTGGCAGCGCTAAATTCATCACGACGTTGCGGCCGGAATTTCCGGCCGCAGCTCTCAAATGAGGGAAAGGGATTGTTCCATGCGGGCAGCGTGCGCCACTTGGCTTTGTCTGCTGTTGTTGAGTTCCACTCTGCCGTGCTTGGCAGAGACCAGTCCCGCGCCGTCCCCTGAAAAATCCTCCCCACCTGCTCTCGCTACCGATCCTTCCAAACACGATACGAAAGAGCATCCACCGGCGAGCGAAGGCACGCCTGCCGTCGTGGTCGACGAAAACAAGGTCCAAAATCTGCTGGGACGCGATGTCAAAAGCGCCTCGGGTGAGAAGCTTGGGCAGATTACCGATGTGATCGTCGGCCGGGCCGGCGACGTCCGGGCCGCGGTCATCGATTTTGGCGGCTTCCTCGGTGTCGGCACGCGCAAGGTCGCGGTTGCTTGGAGTGCGCTAAGATTTTCCCCAGACGCCATCGTCGTCGATATGACACGCGACGAACTACGGGTGACGCCGGAGTATCGCTCAGGCGAACCGATTGTCATCGTCGGTCCTCAAAGCGCTAAAACGTCGAGCTCACCCCCGCCGGCTGTAAAGCCGCCGGCTGCCGAATGAGGCCGCCATGCGCCGCGCTCGTGCATGGCGTTGACGATGCGGCAGATGGCAAGGCCGGTAGGGCCTAAATTTCGAGCTTCGTCCCGCAAGAGCCACATCGGCATCGACTGGTTTGCGTTTTTCGTCGCCGACGTTCAGATGGGTTTTGGCCCTTTCCTGACTGTCTACCTGACGACCGAGAAATGGACCAATGTCGATATCGGCCTCGTGTTCACGGTCGGAAGCATCGTCGCGCTCCTTGGGCAGTTGCCTGGGGGCGCGCTCGTTGATGCTGTAAGACGTGAGAGGTTTCTGGCGAGCCTCGCAATGATTGCGATCGGCGCGAGCGCCTTCTCCATCGCCATATGGCCGCAGTTCTCCGCCGTGCTCTTTGCCCAAGTGCTGCATAGTTCGGCGAGCGTCATCATCGGACCGGCGCTCGCAGCCATCAGCCTGCGTTTGGTCGGTTATAATCTTATCGGTGAGCGCTTGGGGCGAAACGCCGGCTTTGCCTCGGCCGGCAGCATCGTCGCGGCCGCGGCAATGGGTGCGTGCGGCTATTATTTTTCGAGCCAGGCGGTTTTCTACGTCTCCGCAGCGATGGTCATCCCGGCGCTGATTTCGTTGCAGATGGTCTCTCAGAAAGATTTGAATCGGCACGTCATCGGGCCGGAAAAACACACGGGGTACCGCATCACGGATGCGCTGTCCGGGCTCGTCGCCAACCGCGCGCTCCTGATTTTAACGGGAGCCGTATGCCTCTTCCATCTTTCTAACGCGGCCATTTCGCCGCTCGTCGCCAACCTCATTACTTTGCGGTCCAGCGACGGAGCTACGGCGTTTGTCGCGCTTTGCATTATCGTCCCCCAAATCGTGGTTACATTGGCCTCGCCCTACGTCGGCCGATGGGCCGACCGGCATGGCCGCAGGCCGCTTCTTCTTCTCGGGTTCGGAGCCTTGCCGGTTCGGGCGGCGTTGTTGGCATTCAGTTCAAATCCATCGACGTTGGTTGCGATACAGGTTTTAGACGGCATTTCGGGGTGCGCTCTTGGCGTCCTCATTGCGAGCGCGGTTGCAGACATCACCCGCAATTCCGGACATTTCAATCTGGCCCTGGGCCTCATCGGAATTGCGATGGGGATAGGTTCCGCGATCAGCACGACTTTCGGCGGCTACATTGCCTATCGCTTCGGGGTCGCGACGGCTTTCACGACGCTGGCGTCTGTCGGGCTTCTCGCTTTCATGGTCTTCGCCCTGGCGATGCCGGAGACAAGACATCCCGATACCGACGTGGACGACGCCGACACCGAGAACGAGACCGCCGTAGGCTGATTCAATTACGCTTCGGCGGCGGCAGGTCCGTGCATACGCCTTCGAAGACTTCCGCCGACATGCCGATGGATTCGGAGAGCGTCGGGTGCGGGTGAATCGTCTTGCCGACATCAACGGCGTCGGCGCCCATCTCGATCGCTAAGCCGATTTCCGAAATGAGATTGCCGGCTTCAGCGCCGACAATTCCGCCGCCGACGATGCGATGTGTTTCAGGATCGAACAGGAGTTTGGTGAAACCTTCGTCGCGGCCGTTGGCGATCGCGCGGCCCGATGCGGCCCAGGGAAAGACGGCCTTGCGGTATGCGATGCCCCTCGCCTCGGCGTCACTTTCGGTCAGGCCTGCCCAGGCGATCTCGGGATCGGTGTAGGCGACTGACGGGATTTGGCGAGCGTCGAAGTAGCTCGTCTTTCCGGCCGCGTTCTCGGCTGCGACGTGGCCCTCGTGCACGGCTTTGTGTGCGAGCATGGGCTCGGCAGCGATATCGCCTATGGCGAAGATGTGAGGCACGTTGGTCCGCATCTGCTTGTCGACCGAGATGAAGCCACGGTCCATGACGATGACGCCGGCTTTATCCGCGCCAACGAGTTTGCCGTTCGGCGTCCGACCGACGGCGACAAGCACGAGGTCGTAGCTCTGCGCTTCGGCCGGCGCATCTGCACCTTCGAACGCGACGTGGATGCCATCGCCTTTGGCTTCGGCCGCGACGACTTTCGTCTTCAGCATGATGCGGTCGAAGCGGCGTGCATTGAATTTTTGCCAAACCCCGACGAGATCGCGGTCGGTGCCCGGCATCAGGCCATCGAGCAATTCAACGACATCGACGCGCGCACCGAGCGTCGAATAGACCGTCGCCATTTCTAGCCCGATGATGCCGCCGCCGATAACGAGAATTTTCTTTGGCGTTTTCCGGAGTTCAAGTGCTCCGGTCGAGTCGACGATGCGCGGATCGGACGGCATGAACGGCAGCGTCGCTGCTTCCGATCCGGCCGCGATGATGGCTTTTTCGAAACGAATGACTTTATCGCCGCTGTCTGTGGAGACACGCAAATGATGGGAATCGATGAACGTACCAATGCCCTGCAGCGTCGTCACCTTGCGCGCCTTCGCCATAGCGGCGAGTCCGTTGGTCAATTTGGCAACGACCGCGTCCTTATATGCTGCAAGCTTCTCGAGATCGATTTTCGGTCGTTCGAAGGTAACGCCATGCGTCGTCATGGCCTGCGCCGCATCGATGATGAAGGCGGTGTGCAGAAGCGCTTTCGACGGAATGCAGCCGACGTTCAGACAGACGCCGCCGAGCACCGGCCAGCGATCGACGAGGATCGTTCCAGCGCCGAGATCGGCGGCTCGGAAGGCCGCGGAATAGCCGCCAGGTCCTGCGCCCAGCACGAGAACCTGGCACGTATGATCGGGCTTACTGTCGAATTTTTCCGAAGCGACAGGCACTGCGCTTGTTTCGCTCTTCGCGGTCGCTTCTGTCTTTTGTGGCGCAGCTTGAGTTGCAGCACCTTCGCCTGCTTCAAGAACGAGGATCGGACTGCCCTCGCTGATGCGATCGCCGACATTGACGAGCACTTCGGCGACCGTGCCGCCTTCGGGCGCAGGCACGTCGAACGATGCCTTGTCGCTTTCAAGCGTGATGAGCGGGTCTTCCGTCGCGATCCTCGATCCAGGTTTGACGTGAACCTCGATAACGGGAACGTCCTTGAAGTCGCCGAGGTGGGGAACGCGAATTTCCTTCCTGTTCATTCGGTGCGTCCTCGCTCGGCTACAAAACTAGCTCACGCACGTCCGCGAGCACGTCGCATATTTTTTTCAGGAAACGAGCCGCGAGCGCACCATCAACGGCGCGGTGATCGTAGGACAAAGACAGCGGCAACATCAGGCGCGGCTGGAACGCGGCGCCGTCCCACTGAGGTTTCATCCTCGCCCGCATGGCGCCAAGGATTGCGACCTCCGGCGCGTTGACGATCGGCGTGAATGTCGTGCCGCCAATGCCGCCGAGACTCGAAATCGAGAACGTACTGCCCTGAATGTCCGTCGGAGTGATTTTGCCTTCGCGCATACGCGCCGAGACGCTGGTCAGTTCCTGGCTCAGTTCCAAAATGCCTTTGCGGTCGACGTCGCGTATCACCGGCACGACAAGCCCGTCCGGCGTATCGACGGCAACGCCGATGTTATAATAGCGCTTGAGGATCAGAGCATCTTTGGAGGGAGAGAGAGACGCGTTGACCTCCGGATATTCTTTCAACGCCGACACCGCGGCTTTGAGCAGGAATGCGACCAGCGTCACGCGATAGCCCTTCCCCTTCGCCGTTTCGTCAAGGCTCTTGCGATACGCCTCGAGATCGGTGACGTCGGCTTCGTCGGCGTTGGTGACGTGGGGTACGTTGAGCCACGAGCGATGCAGGTTCGGACCTGCAAGCCTCCTTAGCCGCGACATCTGTTTGGTTTCGATCGGACCGTACTTGGCAAAATCCTGGGCGGGCATTTCAGGAATACCCATCGCTCCGCCGGCTTCGCTTTTGTCGCTGCCGGCAATGTGGCGCTTCACGTCGTCCTTGGTGATGCGTCCCTTGTCGCCGGTGCCATCGATCTTCGTCAGATCGACGTCAAGTTCGCGGGCGATCCTGCGCACCGACGGGCTTGCGTGAACGGAGCCGAAGTCTGTCGAACCCGGCAAATTGTGCTCGTCCGCCGGCGAGACGTTTTCCGAACGTTGAGGTGTCTTCTCCGGTTTTGATTGGGCCTCGGGGTGTGGCTGCTGCGCGTTGCCGTTTGCCGACTTCGCTTCGACTTCCCCTTCCGCTACGTCGAGGCGAAGAATGGCTGCGCCTTCGCTCACTTTGTCACCGATGTGGACAAGAATTTCGGCGACCTTGCCTTTGCGCGGCGCTGGCACGTCCATCGCGGCCTTGTCGCTCTCAAGCGTAATCAGCGGATCGTCAGGCTTGACCTCGTCGCCCGGCTTCACCTGGATTTCGACGACCGGCACATTGTCGAAATCACCGATGTTCGGCACCCTCACGTCGACCAGAGGCATGTATCGGACCTGTCGGTTATCAGTTGCGAACCGGGTTTGGCTTTTCGGGATCGATCCCGTATTTGCGAATAGCTTGCGCCACCTTGATTGATGGAATTTTGTTTTCGTCCGCCAACGCCTTGAGCGCGGCGAGGGTCACGAAATGCCGATCGACCTCGAAGAATGCCCTGAGCGTCCGGCGGTAATCGGAGCGGCCGAAGCCGTCGGTACCGAGCACGGAATACCGGTTCGGGACCGATGGTCGGACCTGATCGGCGTAAAGCTTCATGTAATCGGTCGAAGCGATGACGGGCCCGTCGCCTCGTTCCGATAGTTTTTGCGTCAGATAAGGCACACGCGGCGTTTCGGCCGGATGCAGAAGATTCCACCGCTCGGCGTCGTGGGCTTCGCGCGCAACCTCGGTGAAACTCGTCACGCTCCAGACGTCGGCGGCAACGCCCCAGTCGTCGCGCAACAGGTTAGCGGCGGCGATCACCTCGCGCAGGATGGCGCCAGAGCCCAGCAACTGCACCTTGTGGCCTTTTGCGTCGGCGGACGCTTCCTGGAAAAGGTACATCCCCTTGACGATCCCCTCGTCGACGCCAGGCGGCATCGCGGGATGCTCATAGTTCTCATTCAGAAGCGTCAGGTAGAAGAAGACATCCTCCTGATCGGTCAGCATCCGTTTCAAGCCGTTCTGAATAATGACCGCCACTTCATAGCCGAACGTCGGATCATAGGAGACGCAGTTCGGCACGGTCGCCGAGAGGATGTGGCTGTGGCCGTCTTGGTGCTGCAGGCCTTCGCCGTTGAGCGTCGTACGCCCCGAAGTGCCGCCGAGCAGGAAGCCTCGGCAACGCTCGTCACCCGCGGCCCAGGCAAGATCGCCGACGCGCTGAAAGCCGAACATCGAATAAAAGATATAGAACGGCACCATCGGCACGTTCGACGTGGAGTAGCTCGTCGCGGCTGCCATCCACGACGCCATCGCGCCCGCTTCGTTGATGCCTTCTTCCAGCATCTGGCCGGTCTTGTCTTCTTTATAGAACATCAGCTGGTCGGCATCTTGCGGGCTGTAGAGCTGG
>DATBRP010000037.1:0-17364 GCA_036560245.1 Hyphomicrobium sp. | reverse complement strand
AGGCTGGTGGAGCCAAGCGGGATCGAACCGCTGACCTCTTGCATGCCATGCAAGCGCTCTCCCAGCTGAGCTATGGCCCCAATTCTGTGGGAAGCGCGGGATCAACGTCGACCGCCGCGCCGGAGTCCGCCTGATAAGTCGTTCAGGCGGAAACTTCAAGGACGTTTGTCGAAACGCCTAGGGCTCTTCGTCGCCCTCGCCAGCAGGGCCGCCGATGATGTTGGAAACATCGCCGCCCTCTTCCTCTTCTTCCTCGAGGAAAGTCTCATCATCGTCGCCGCCGGCGCTATCGTCGGTCTCGACATCGGCCAGGGCTTCTTCGCCCTCGACGGCTGGCAGTTCGCCCTCGGCTTCCTCGGCGGCCACCGGCTTCTTCGCCTTCTTGGCCGCGAGTTCGCGCTGCTCGGCCTGTAGTGCCGCGAGCGCCGCGGGCGACGAGGCGATCACATATTTGGTGCCGCAAAACGGGCAGATGATCGGATTGTGATCGAGATCATAGAACCGCTCTTCGCAGCTCTGGCAGGTACGCTTCGTCCCGCGCGCTTGCTTGGTCGCCATAGTCAGCCTCGGATAGTTCGGAATAAGGGAGCCCGTCTGCCATAGGCGGTGCAGGCTGTCAAAACGAAAAAGTAGGGACGCCGGCGCGTGCGTCAAGGCATCTTGACGGTGCCGTGACGGTAGCGTTGACAGGGCGTTGCGGCGCAGGCCTCTATTCCCCGCCCCAAATTCACGGGGAAGATCAATGCGCCGGTCTTTCCTCAGCTTGGATTTCCAATCTTGAAAGCGACTGCGAAGCCTTTGTCCGCGATGCGCGCGCCCCCGCTGAGGGGCCGGCTGCGCGTTCCAGGGGATAAATCGATTTCCCATAGGGCGCTGATCTTCGGGGCGCTGGCGACCGGTACGACGCGGATTCGCGGTCTTCTGGAGGCCGAGGATGTCATCAATACGGGCCACGCGGTTGCGGCTCTGGGCGCGCTCGTCGAAAAGCGCGGCGACGTCTGGGAGGTCAAGGGGCGCGGCCCAGGTGGTCTTCGCCAGCCCGCCGGTCCGCTCGATTTCGGCAATTCGGGTACCGGGACGCGGCTGATGATGGGCGTCATTGCCGGGCATCCGATTACGGTCGAGATGACGGGCGACGCTTCGTTGTCCCGGCGGCCGATGCGCCGGGTGCTGGCGCCGCTGATGCAGATGGGTTTGCAGGTCGTCGAGACTGGCAAAGAAACGTTGCCCCTGACATTGCGCGGCACGAGTGAACTGGTGCCGATCGTTTACCCGCTGCCCGTGCCGTCGGCGCAGGTCAAGAGTGCTGTGCTGCTGGCGGGCCTTCATGCGGCGGGCGAGACGACCGTCATCGAGCACGAGGCGACGCGCGACCACACCGAGCGCATGCTTCGCCATTTCGGCGCTGATGTTCGCATCGTCGAGAAGGACGGCACGCGGCACATCACCGTCAGAGGCGATGCCGAACTCCAGGGACGCGACATCCTGGTTCCGGGCGATCCGTCATCGGCGGCATTCCTCGTGGCAGCCACGCTCATCGTGCCGGGCTCCGACGTTACGATCGAAGGCGTGCTCGTCAATCCGACCCGAACCGGACTCTATACAACGCTGCAGGAGATGGGCGGCGACGTCGTATTTCTGAACGAGCGCGAAGACGGCGGCGAGCCCATCGCCGACATTCGCGTCAGGGCTTCGTCGCTCAAAGGCATCCGCGTGCCGGCGGAGCGGGCTCCGTCGATGATCGACGAATACCCGGTGCTGGCGGCGATTTCGGCTTTCGCCAAGGGCACGACACGCATGGACGGCCTTGCGGAACTCAAGGTCAAGGAGAGCGACAGGCTGCAAGCGACCGCGACAGGCCTCACGGCGAACGGCGTCAGGGCGCACGTCGAGGGCGACAGCCTGATCGTCGAAGGCGAGGGCCGGATCATAGGCGGCGGCCAAGTCGCGACACATCTCGATCATCGCATCGCGATGGCGTTTCTGACGGCCGGGTTCGCCAGCGACCAGCCTATCGTCGTCGACGATACTTCGATGATCGCGACCAGCTTTCCCGAATTTCGCGGCATCATGGAAGCGCTTGGAGCCGGCTTCCGGGAGTCGGGTGAATGATGATTTCAGGAGTTGGGACTCGGATGATCATCGCAATCGACGGGCCAGCCGCATCGGGCAAGGGCACGCTGGCAAAGCGGCTGGCGGAGCACCTCGGCGTTCCCTATCTCGATACCGGCTTACTTTATCGGGCGGTTGCCCGCGATGTTGCGGCGATGGGGCAAAATCTCGAAGACGTCGTCGCGGCTGTCGTCGCTGCGAAAGCCGTCGACGCGCAAAGCCTCGGCGATCCGGCGCTGCGTGGACCGCGTGCCGGCGATAACGCTTCGATTGTTGCCAAGATTCCGGAAGTGCGCACCGCGTTGCTCGATTATCAGCGTAACTTTGCCCGGCGGGCGGGCGGCGCTATTCTGGACGGACGCGACATCGGGACGGTCGTCTGTCCCGATGCCGACATCAAGATTTTCGTCACGGCTTCGGACGAAGTCCGCGCCCGCCGCCGTCATCTTGAGCATCAATCGCGTGGTGAGGATATCGCCTACGAACGTGTGCTCGAAGATTTACGCCGCCGAGACGCGCGCGATAGCGGCCGTAGTGTTGCGCCGCTGCATGAAGCCGACGATGCCCGTCATCTCGACACGACGAGCCTCGATCCTGATCAGGCGTTTGCCGCCGCGCTCGGAATCGTCGAGGCGTTGATCAGGAAATAGCCTGGGCACTATTTACCCGTTTCGCGCTTATACTGGCGGATGTCGTCTTGCGTGACCTCGCTGGAGTGACCGAGAGCCTTGATGCATTCGGCGCCCAGCATATGACGGTGTTCGCGCATGCACGACTTGAGGGCCGCGGTGCCCACCTTGAACTTGCTGCAGTAGGCGACATAGTCCGAACTGCACGCCTGTCTCACTACTTCACTCACGGCAAGCGCACTACTCGCCGAAAGCGCAAGCGTGACCGCCGCGAGAATCGCGACTTTCTTCATATTCGTCTCCATGGATTAATCTCGTGCCCCTAACGCCGGCCTGGAGAACGTGGTTCCCCCCAACGTGCGGCTACTTTGCAATGATTCAGATCCGCCTGCCAATCACATCGCGAAATGAAAACATTGAGCCTTATGCGCCGTTGAAGCGTGGCGAGCTTGGACGCGAGCGTGTTTAATCAGAAAATGTCTTCACCCTCATTCGCGAAATCCACGAGCATGAGTCTGCTGGGGCATCGCCCGTTCGTGCTCTACCTCAGCGCGCGCAGCCTCACCGAATTTTCAATGCAGATCGCCGTTGTCGCCATCGGTTGGCACATCTACGCATTGACCGGCAGCGCTTTTGCTCTCGGCATGATCGGGCTGATCCAGTTCCTGCCGACCGCCATTCTCGTTTTCATCGCAGGGCATGCGGCAGATCGCTACACGCGGCAGCATGTGGTGCAAATTTGCCAGATCGCCGAAGGATTGGTCGGAGCCTATCTGGCCTGGGGTGCATTTGGCGGATGGCTTACGGTGCATGAGATTTTTGCCGCCGTCGGCGTTTTGGGTATCGCCTCCGCATTCGAAAGTCCGGCAGAGGCCGCGTTGCTGCCGGGCGTGGCGCCGGAAGGCATGCTGCAGCGTGCGACGGCCCTTTCAACGGGGGCCTTTCAGGTTGCAATGGTCAGCGGTCCGGCGCTGGGCGGATTGGCCTATGCGCTGTCGCCGGGCGCGCCATTTGCAATCATGTCTGGATGCTGGCTGCTGGCCGCGGCATGTAATGGCGCGATCAAAATAAAGCGGGCGGAGATGGCCAAGGAGCCGCCGACGTTCGAAGCGCTTTTCGCCGGCGTCAAATTCGTGCGCAGCAATCCAGCTATTCTCGGTACGGTTTCCCTCGACCTGTTTGCCGTTCTGCTGGGCGGCGCCACGGCGCTGCTGCCGATCTACGCTCGCGACATTCTTCATACCGGGCCGTGGGGACTGGGCGTGCTTCGGGCGGCGCCTGCCGTTGGGGCGCTGCTGATGACGGCCGTTCTGGCTCGCCACCCGTTCACCCGCCGCGTCGGCATGCGCATGTTTCAAGCGGTCATCGTCTTCGGACTGGCGACGCTCGTATTCGCACTCTCGCGTTCCGTCCTGCTGTCGCTCATCGCTCTGGCGGTGGCTGGTGCGGCCGATACGATCAGTGTCGTCATACGCATCTCGCTGGTACAGCTTTCAACGCCGGATGCGATGCGCGGCCGTGTCGGCGCGGTGAACTACCTCTTTATCAATGCCTCCAATCAGCTCGGTGAATTCGAGAGCGGTATGGCTGCCGCGCTTTTGGGGACGGTGCCTGCCGCCGTGCTGGGTGGTCTCGGAACCATCGTGGTCGCTTTGCTTTGGATGAAGTTGTTTCCGGCGCTCCGCGATGTCCAGCGGCTGGAGTAACGCCGTCTGCCTTCTCGTTATTGAGCAGACGGAAGGTGGCGTGCTCGTTCGTTGGAGATGGCGTCATTCATCGCGAGCACAGGGGTGGGCATGCGACCGGGCGTAGCGATCCTTATACTTTGGGCTGCATTTGCAGTTTCGTGGCTGGTAGCGGCATGGTGGAGCAACGCCGTCGAAAAGCAGGCGGGTGTGCGAGCGGAGATGCCCTACCGCATCATTTTGCTCATCGGCGGCATTATTTTTGCCATCCCCGCGCACAACTACATCGGTCCTCTGCGTCTTTGGTTTGTTACGAAGACAGAAGTTTGGATTTGTGTCGGCCTGATCGCGCTGGGCTTCGCCTTCAGCTGGTGGGCTCGCGTCCATCTCGGCGCTCTCTGGTCAGGTCAGATCACGAGAAAAACGGATCATCGGGTGATCGACACCGGTCCATATTCGCTCGTCCGGCACCCGATCTATACGGGCATCCTACTCGCCGTCGTTGCGACTGCCGTGGCGAAGGGCACGGTGTTCGGTGTCGTCGGCGCGCTGACGATCTTGCTCGGGCTGTGGATGAAAGCGCGGCTCGAAGAGAACTGGCTCAGCGAGGAGTTGGATAACAGCGCTTACGCGGCTTACCGGCGACGGGTTCCAATGCTAGTGCCATTCGGCCCGACGGGCTGAAGCGGAGAAGACCGAACAGCTCTCACCGAAACAGTTCGCCAGAAAGGCCTTCGATGAAAGCCGTACTGATTTACGGAATTGCTTCGAATACGACGATGGAATCGCTCGTAGCGGCGTTCCCGAGGCACAAGGCTTTGATCGATGAGTTTTCGGCAAGGGGCGACGTGCTCGGCATCGGCTCTTTTTCCGACCGTACCGGCGCGCTCGCCATTTTTAAAACCCGCAATGCCGCTGAAGCGTTCGTCAAAGCGGATCCCCTTGTTCTCGAAGGGCTCGTCGGATCATACGAACTCAAGGAGTGGGCGGACATATTTCAGTAAGGATTGATCATCCTCTGCTGGGAGCCATCCGGGATAAGAGCCCATCACGAAGAACGTAATGATGGAAAAGCGCCGCTACGGCATGGCCCGTCGCGATGATGATGATCGCCCAGCCGACCCATTCGTGGATATCGCCGATGAGATGATGGCTGTCGCGCGAAAACGGCATGAAGGGTGATGGGATCGACAGGCCGAAGAAGCTCATCGTGCCGCTCTTGCCAGACCAGCCAAGCAAGAAGCCCAGCACCGCCTCGCTTGCGAGCAGGACATAGAGCGAATAGTGCGCTGTCTTCGCGGCGATTGCCATCCAGCCGCTATTGGCCGGGTTGACCTGATGTCCGGGAATGAGCCGCCAGGCGATGCGGGCCAAAATCACCATCGTCAGCAGAACGCCGAACGACATATGCGTCACAATCAGGCCGTGCCGGATGGGCTTGTCAAAAAAGCCCCAGACTTGAGATAGGGCAAATTGCGCGACGACGAAGGCCGCCGTGAGCCAATGCAAGGCGATGGCGACGCTGTCATAGCGTGTTCGCCCATTCCCGGCGGCGGCCGCCGGGGAAGATATGAAGTGATTCAAGCCGTCATTCCTGCGTTGCCATATAGATTAATGTAAGGCCGGGAGTGTAACTGACTTAAGGCCGGATTCCGGCGAGGCAAAAACGTCCCATTTTGTTCTTGCGCCTGCCGGCGGCCTCTTGCACCGGTCCCCCGCCTCGGCTATATCCCGGCCATTCGACGCCGCCGTCGGATTGGTCATGAGGAAGATCAGCCGGTTGGGACCCGTATAGCGGGCCCCGAATTCTGACCGGCAGGGCTAGCGCCCATCACGGTGGCATCACATCCAGAACATTCAGTGCCCGAAGGCTGGCGTCGCGCTTCCGCGCGAGTTCGCCTATTGGCGCTTCCAACATCAAAACCCACACCGCTCGGGGCGACGACGCCTCGGGCCCATCGTGTTGTCAAACAAGGAGAACGAATGTCCGCCGAAGTATCAAGAGAGATGAACCCGTCGCGCGAAGATTTTGCCGCGCTGCTCGCCGAGAGCCTTGCCAAGGATGACCTGTTCGAAGGCTCCGTCGTAAAGGGCAAGATTGTCGGTATCGAAAAAGATATGGCGATCATCGACGTCGGCCTGAAAATGGAAGGCCGCGTCGCGATGAAGGAGTTTGGCATCGGCGGTAAGCCGAGCGAACTCAAAGTCGGCGATACGGTCGAAGTCTACCTTGAGCGCGTCGAGAATGCGCTCGGTGAAGCGGTGCTGTCGCGCGACAAGGCTCGCCGCGAAGAGAGCTGGACGCGCCTCGAACGTCTTTATGAAAAGGGCGAGAAGGTCACGGGCGTCATCTTCAACAAGGTCAAGGGCGGCTTCACCGTCGATCTCGACGGCGCCGTGGCGTTCCTTCCCGGTTCGCAAGTCGATATCCGCCCGGTGCGCGACATCGGCCCGCTGATGCATCAGCAGCAGCCGTTCCAGATCCTGAAGATGGATCGCCGTCGCGGCAACATCGTCGTTTCGCGCCGTTCGGTTCTCGAAGAAAGCCGCGCCGAGCAGCGCACCGAGATCGTCGCACGTCTCGCCGAGGGCCAGATCATCGACGGCCTCGTCAAGAACATTACCGACTACGGCGCGTTCATCGATCTTGGCGGCATTGACGGTCTTCTGCACGTCACCGACATGGCATGGCGTCGCGTCAACCATCCGTCCGAGATCCTGAACGTCGGCGATACGGTGAAGGTGCAGATCATCCGCATCAACCCGGAAACGCAGCGTATTTCGCTCGGCATGAAGCAGCTTCAGTCCGATCCGTGGTCGGCGATCGAAGCGAAGTATCCGGTCGGCGCACGCGTCAAGGGCACTGTTACGAACATTGCCGACTACGGCGCGTTCGTCGAGTTGGAGCCCGGCGTCGAAGGCTTGATCCACGTCTCGGAAATGAGCTGGACGAAGAAGAACACGCATCCTGGCAAGATCGTCTCGACCAGCCAGCAGGTCGAAGTTCAGGTTCTCGAAGTCGATCCGCAGAAGCGGCGTATTTCGCTCGGTCTGAAGCAGACGCAGGAAAATCCCTGGGATGGCTTCCTCACGGCGCATCCGAAGGGCACCATCGTCGAAGGTCCGATCCGCAACATTACCGAATTCGGTTTGTTCATCGGTCTCGACAACGGCATCGACGGCATGGTGCATCTGTCCGATCTCGATTGGCAGAAAGCCGGCGACGAAGTCATCAAGGACTATAAGAAGGGCGACAACGTCAAAGCCATGGTGCTCGACGTCGACGGCGCGAAGGAACGCATTTCGCTCGGCATCAAACAGCTTGCCGGCGATCCGGCCGACGCGATGGCGAAGTACAAGAAGGGCGATGCCGTCACCTGCACCGTGACGTCGGTCAGCGAGGCCGGCATCGAGGTCAAGATCGCGGACAGCGAGCTGACGTCGTTCGTCAAGCGTGCCGATCTTTCGCGCGACCGTTCGGAACAGCGTCCCGAGCGCTTCAACGTCGGCGACAAGCTCGATGCCGCCGTCATCTCCGTCGACAAGGCGGCACGGCGCATCGCGGTGTCGATCAAGGCTCTGGAGCTTGCCGAAGAAAAGCAGGCCGTGGCGCAGTACGGATCGTCCGATTCGGGCGCTTCGCTCGGCGACATCTTCAAGGCGGCGATCAAGAAACGCGAAGGCGCGGAAGACGAAAGCGAGTGATCGCGGATTTCTTCACCTTCACATTCAAAGGCGCGCGGCAAACCTTGTCGCGCGTTTAACTTTTGTGCGATAGGCCGCGCGCGACCCCGTTGCTCACGGTCTGAACCTTGCCTACCTTTCGCCCCATAGAGCGCTTGCGCGGGCTTTCTCCTCGATGCGAGGAGGACCGCTGACGGAAAGGCACCCCCAATGCTCGAAACGGAAACAGTTCTCGACCGCCGCCGGCTTCGCCGCTCGGTCACGTTGTGGCGCGCGGCCGGACTTGCCGCTGTCGTTATCGCGATCGGTGCGTTGACGCTCGGCAACGACAAGCTGGCGACGCTGGCAGGTGAAAAGCAGATCGCCCGGATTTCGATCGAGGGCACGATCACCGAGGACCGCGATCAGCTCAAGATGTTGAAGGACATTGCCGACGATAACAGCGTGGCCGGTGTCCTTATGTATGTGAACAGCCCCGGCGGTACGACGACCGGCGGCGAAGCGCTCTATGAGGGCTTGCGGGCACTTTCCAAAAAGAAGCCGATCGTGGCGCAGTTCGGCACGGTCGCGGCGTCGGCGGCTTATATCGCCGGTCTCGCGAGCGATCATATCGTATCCCGTGGCAATACGATCACGGGCTCGGTCGGCGTGATCGTGCAGTGGCCCGAACTCGTGCAGCTCTTGGATAAGCTCGGCGTCAAGGTGAACGAGGTTAAGAGCGGGCCGCTGAAAGCCTCGCCGTCGCCTTTTGAACCGCTGGATGATGCCAGCAAGAAGATAGCCGAAGACATGGTGAACGATGGTTTCAAATGGTTCGTGGGCCTCGTCGAGACGCGCCGTGGCGTCAAAGCCGCCGACATCCCGGGCCTTCTTGACGGCCGTATTTTCTCGGGCCGGGAGGCGCTACAGGCCAAACTCGTCGACCAGATCGGCGGGGAGGACGAGGCCGTCAAATGGCTGAAGGACGTTAAAAACGTCCCTCAGAATGCCAAGATCGTCGATTGGAAGCCTTCGACTTCGGGCGGCTACGGCTTCGCCGGGATGTCGCTGCGGATCGCCGGCTTCCTGTTCGGGGCCGACGCCCGCGATTTCGTAAATTTCCTGCTCCGCGACCACACGATTTCTACGCTTGGCCTTGACGGTCTGCTTTCAGTTTGGCACCCTTCTGAAAAATAAGGATAAATGATCGCTGTTGCTGGGGAGCGAGACGTGATCAAGTCGGAGCTAGTGCAAAAGATTGCGACCGCCAATCCGCATCTTTACCACCGGGATGTCGAGCGCATCGTCAACGTTATCTTCGATGAAATCGTAGATGCGTTATCGCGCGGTGACCGTGTCGAGCTTCGCGGCTTCGGTGCCTTCACCGTGAAGCATCGCGCATCGCGGCAAGGGCGCAATCCACGGACGGGCACGACCGTCGCGGTCGCCGAAAAATTCGTGCCGTTCTTCAAGACCGGCAAGGAACTTCGCGATCGCTTGAACAAGCTCAACGGCGGCCGGCATCCGGTTTAGAGCCGCGCAACGAAGTCGCGAGTCGCGAGTAGTGAGGTCGAAACGTGTTCAGGCGTATCTTAGCGCTGTTTATCGCTTTTCCACTCGGCGCCATTCTCGTTGCAATCGCGGTTTCGAACCGGCAGCCCGTTGCGCTGATCCTCGATCCGTTCAAGCCGGAAAATCCGGCGCTTTCAATCGAGTTGCCGTTCTATGCGTATTTGATGGGCGCGCTCGTCCTTGGCGTCATCCTCGGCGGCGTTGCCGCGTGGATGGGACAAAGCCGTTGGCGGCAGACGGCGCGCGCGCAAGGCCAGCGGGCGGCTCGATGGCAAGCGGAAGCCGATCGGCTGGCACGCGAGCGCGAAGCAAGTGCCGCCGCGACGGGAAAAGATCTCGCGATCGCCGGTCGTTGATTCCGCGAGATTATCAATGACATTCGATGGGCTGACGCTTTTCGGGCTGGTGGCCGTCAGCTTGATGTTGGTGTTCTATACGTTCGAGGACAAAAGTCCGTGGTACGTTCTTGGCTTCGCTATCGCCTGCGCAATGGGTTCGGTTTACGGCTTCCGGCAGGGCGCTTGGCCTTTCGGTTTGGTTGAAGGTGTTTGGACAATCATCGCCCTGAAGCGTTGGCAGAAGCGTCGCCTGACGGGCAAGCCGGAAGCGTGACGGCCTCTCCCATGATTACAAAAGCCAAGATTTGCGGGATCAAGACGCGAGACGCGCTGGATGCGGCCATTGCTGGTGGCGCGGATTACATCGGGCTTGTCTTTTGCGCCCAGAGCCCACGTCACCTTGAAATTTCCGAGGCGCGCGAGCTTGCCGATGCGGCGCGCGGCAAAGCCGGTATCGTGGTGCTGACGGTCGATCCCGATGATGCGACGCTTGCGGACATTGTTCGCGAAGTCGCGCCAGACTTCCTGCAGCTTCACGGCAATGAGACGCCCGAGCGCGTTGCGGAAATCAAGCAACGCTTCGGCCGTCCCATCATTAAAGCTATTCCCGTTCGGACATCGGCGGACGTAGCAACCGCTGGAAAATACGAAAGCGCGGCGGATCTCATTCTTTTCGATGCGAAGGCTCCAGCGGGAGCGACCCGGCCCGGTGGCCACGGGCAGACATTCGATTGGGCGATCTTGGAGAGCGTGACCGGGCGGATGCCGTTCATGCTGTCTGGTGGGCTCACTCCCGGCAACGTCGCGGCGGCGATCGCGGCTACGAGCCCTATGGCGGTCGATGTTTCATCGGGCGTCGAGAGCGCACCGGGCGTTAAGGACACCGAGCTGATCCGGCGCTTTCTTCAGGCGGTAAAGGCAGCTAAGCAGGGCTGAAGCGGATAAGGCGCAATAAGCGGTTTAGGTAGTGGTTGATGGCAACGACGAGAGACAAGGCGAACGAAGCGAAGCTCAACAGCTACGCGACCGGACCGGACGACAAGGGCTTCTTCGGCCTTTTCGGCGGCCGCTTCGTCGCCGAAACTTTGATGCCGCTGATCCTCGATCTCGAACGCGCTTACGATGCCGCGAAGGCCGATCCTGAATTTCAACGCGAGATCGAGTTTCTCAATAAGCACTACGCCGGCCGGCCGAGCCCGCTCTATTACGCCGAGCGCATGACGGCCGAGCTTGGCGGGGCCAAGATTTATTTCAAGCGCGAAGAGCTCAATCACACGGGCTCGCACAAGATCAACAATTGCCTTGGGCAAATTCTACTGGCCCGACGCATGGGCAAGACCCGCATCATTGCCGAAACTGGCGCGGGTCAGCATGGCGTTGCCGTCGCGACGGTGTGCGCTAAGTACGGCATGCCGTGCGAAATCTACATGGGCGCCACCGACGTTGAGCGTCAGGCGCCGAACGTGGCGCGCATGAAACTGTTGGGCGCCAAGCTCAATCCGGTGACGTCGGGCGCGGGCACGCTGAAAGACGCAATGAATGAAGCGTTGCGTGATTGGGTGACGAACGTTCGCGATACTTATTACCTGATCGGCACCGCGGCGGGACCGCATCCTTATCCGGCGATGGTTCGCGATTTTCAAGCAATCATCGGCAAGGAACTGCGCACGCAGATGATGGAAGCCGAAGGCCGGTTGCCGGACACGCTCGTCGCGTGCATCGGCGGCGGCTCGAACGCGATCGGAATTTTCCATCCGTTCCTCGACGATAAGGATGTCGCGATTTATGGCGTCGAAGCCGGTGGTCATGGGTTGAACGTCGAGAATGGTCATGCTGCTTCGATGACCGGCGGTACGCCCGGCGTGCTGCACGGAAACCGCACGTACCTCTTGCAGGATGGCGATGGGCAGATCCTGGAAGGCCATTCGATTTCGGCAGGCCTCGATTATCCGGGCGTCGGGCCTGAGCATTCATGGCTGAAGGACATCGGCCGCGTAACCTACGTCGCGGTGACAGACAAAGAGGCGCTCGAAGCCTTGCAGTTCTGCACCCGGCTTGAGGGCATCATTCCGGCGCTTGAACCAAGTCACGCGCTGGCGCAGGTGATGAAGCTCGCGCCGAAACTGCCGAAAGACAATCTGCTCGTGGTGAACCTCTCTGGCCGCGGCGATAAAGATCTCTTCACCGTCGCGAAGCACCTGGGCCTAAAAGTTTAAACATGACAAAGCAAACTCGCATCGATGCGCGCTTCGCGGCGCTGAAGAAAGAGAAGCGCGCGGCGCTCGTTACTTTCATCACGGCCGGCGATCCCGATCTTGAGACGAGCGCGAAAATTCTTGGCGGGCTTGCAAACGCGGGCGCCGATATCGTCGAACTCGGCATGCCGTTTTCCGATCCAATGGCAGATGGACCTGCGATTCAGGCGTCGTCACAGCGGGCACTGAAAGCCGGTCAGACGATGGTCAAGACGCTGCAGATGGTGCGCGATTTCCGCACTCGGGACGCAACGACTCCGATCGTGTTGATGGGCTACTACAACCCAATCTATGTCTACGGCAACGAACGCTTCATTGCCGACGCGCACGCGGCCGGTGTCGACGGGCTGATCGTCGTCGACGTTCCGCCCGAAGCCGACGATGAGCTTTGCCTGCCGGCGCTCAAGGCGGGTCTCAACTTCATCCGCCTCGCGACGCCGACGACCGACAAGGCTCGTCTACCTGCCGTCCTGAGCAATACGTCCGGGTTTGTTTACTATGTCTCTATTACCGGAATAACCGGTGCCGCTGCCCCTGTAGTGAACGACGTTCATAAACAAGTAAGCGCTATCAAATCCGCCACTCCGCTGCCTGTGGTTGTAGGTTTCGGCGTCCGGTCGGGCGAGCAAGCGCGGGCCCTGGCACGTGGCGCGGACGGGGTCGTGGTCGGGTCGGCAATCGTCTCGAAAATCGAAAAATCCCTGGATTCAGCGGGCGAAGCGACGCCTGCGACGTCCGGAAGCGTACTTGAGCTCATCAAAGAGTTAAGCTCAGCGCTACGCGCCGACTAGCGCGCAGGGGCGATTGGCTCTATTGGATTGCCCCTTCGGCACCCCCATTTGTGTAGTGCCCTAGCGCAAGCCAGCGGTGTGGCGCTAAATTACAGCAGCCGGCCGCGAAAGCCTGCCATCGTGCCCGCACGCTAAAGCGGTAAGCACATTTCGCAGCGGCCTACGAGGAGCCTACCCGAGTGAATTGGATCAACAACGTTGTCCGCCCGAAGATCAGCGGGCTGTTGTCGACAGCGAAGCGTGAGGTACCGGACAATCTCTGGGTCAAATGCCCGGAGACGGGAGAGATGGTCTTTTATAAAGACCTCGAGGCCAACCAGTTCGTGGTGCCCGGCTCCAACTATCACATGCGGATGGATGCGCAGCAGCGGCTCAGCCATCTTTTCGATGGCGGTGAATTCAGGACCGTCGCGGTGCCGACCGTGCAGCAGGACCCGCTCAAGTTCCGCGACGGACGCAAATATACCGATCGTCTGAAAGACGCCAAGGCGACGACGAAACTCGAGGACGCCGTTCTCGTCGGCGAGGGTCAACTCGACGGTCAACCGATCGTTTCGGCCGTGCAGGATTTCCGCTTCATGGCGGGCTCGCTTGGAATGGCGGCGGGTGAAGCGCTCATTACGGGAATGTTGCGCGCCGTTGAACTCAAGACGCCGTTCATTCTCTTCGCGGCCTCCGGCGGCGCGCGCATGCAGGAGGGTATTCTCTCTCTCATGCAGCTGCCGCGCACGACGATCGCCGTTCAGCGCCTCAATCAAGCGCGGCTGCCCTACATTGTCGTCCTCACCGATCCGACGACGGGCGGCGTGACGGCGTCTTATGCGATGCTCGGAGATATCCATATCGCAGAGCCCGGCGCGCTCATTTGCTTTGCCGGTCCTCGTGTCATTCAGCAGACGATCCGCGAGCAGCTTCCGGACGGTTTCCAGCGCGCCGAATATCTTCTCTCGCACGGCATGGTCGACATGGTCGTGCATCGCCATCAGCTTCGTGAAACGTTATCGCGCGTCTGCAAGCTGTTAATGAGCGGCGCGCAGGTGACGAAGCCCAAAGATACGCGCAAAATGAACGGCAAACCTTACGTCAACGGCGCGTCCGTCGACAGCAAGGTGATGGAGACGGCAGCCCGCGAAACGGGCGGCGTCGTGGAGCCGGAAGTGGTGCCGAACAGTCAGCGCTTCGAGCCGGGCAAGGGCGATAAGAAACGCGACGATGCGGCGACGCCGTCGGCTGGTTCCAAGGATGCGCCTCAGGGCGCCTAAGCGGTCTTCATCAACTTAAACACAGCAAACCGCCATGACCTCCTCGAAGACACGTCCGTCGAGCGACGCGCTGCTTACCGATCTCATGCTGCTTCATCCGAAGCTCATCGACTTGTCGCTGGGGCGCGTTGAACGGCTACTGGCGAAACTCGGCCATCCTGAACGCAAGCTGCCGCCCGTGGTGCATATTGCGGGAACCAACGGCAAAGGTTCCGTCACCGCATATCTTCGCGCCTTCATCGAGGCTGCCGGTAAGCGCGTGCATGTCTACACGTCGCCGCACCTCGTGCGCTTTCATGAACGCATAGCGCTTGCCGGACCGGACGGGATCGCGCGCCCGATCGACGAAGATTCTCTCGTGGATGTTCTGGTGCGCGTGCAAGAGGTGAACGACGGCGACGACATTACTCAATTCGAGATCACGACCGCGGCGGCGTTTCTCGCGTTTTCGGAAACTCCGGCGGACGTGCTTTTGCTTGAAGTCGGTCTCGGCGGCCGTCTCGACGCGACGAATGTCATTCCCGATCCGGTGCTGACCATCATCACGCCGATTTCGATGGATCATGCCGAAAAGCTTGGTCCGACGCTGAGCAAGATCGCGGCCGAAAAAGCCGGCATTCTGAAAAGCGGAGCGGCCGGCGTTATCTCGCAGCAAACCAATCGCGTGTTGTCCGTCATCGAGGCGCGCGCCAGCGCCATTGGTGCAGACCTGACAGTCTGGGGCCGCGATTTCGACGCCTATGAACAGACGGGCCGTCTTATCGTACAGAAAGCCGACCGCCTGCTTGATCTGCCATTGCCGGCGCTGGTGGGCAGGCATCAGATCGGCAACGCCGGAACCGCCGTCGCCGCAGCGCTTATGCTGGCCGAAAAATTGCCGGCACTTGGGCTCGACGAACGGGCCATCGAAGTTGGCCTCAGAACGGTCGAGTGGCCGGCGCGTATGCAGCGCCTCATTTCGGGTCCTCTCCCGGCCATTCTCGGAGACGATGCCGAGCTTTGGCTCGATGGTGGGCATAACCCGGCCGCAGGCGACGTGCTTGCCGATACCCTGGCAGCTCTCGATGAGAAATCGCCGAAGCCTGTTTATCTCATCGTCGGGATGATGGGCCAGAAGGACGCCTTGGGCTTCCTGGCGCCGTTCCGGGGGCTCGTTCGCGCCATTTATACGGTGCCGATCCCTGGCGCCCACGAGGCGCCTCACAGCCAGGAGAACCTCGCGGAAATCGCCAGAGGCGCAGGGATGCAGGCGGCGGATCGCGAAAACGTGATCGAAGCGCTGCAGACGATCGCGATGCTGGCCAAGGGCCCGAAGCGCGTCCTGATCTGCGGTTCGCTCTACCTTGCAGGCCACGTGCTGGCGCAACAGCAGCCGCATTAGGTTCAACGGCCGCGCGTGCTTGCGTAGCAGCGCTTTGGGCTGTGGGATTAATTGTTGAAATTGGCTACTCCGCAGCCGCGTTGCGTCGTAAAATACGTGCGGTTGACCGCACACTTTGGGCGCATGCGGCGGTGCGAAATTCCGGCCGTGCATGGCTGTGTCGACTAATGGACGAGGTGGCGGCCCTGGCGAGGCCACGCACGCCTGCGGTATCACTGAACGCATAACACGCCCCCAAGCAAACAAATCAATCGGAGGAGATCAGCGATGCAGCACGTAGCTATGGACAAGCTGAAAGGCCGTCAGGTCATCAAGGCGCGCTACGACAATTTCATCGGCGGCAAATGGGTGGCTCCGGTTCGTGGTCAGTACTTCACGAACGTGACGCCGATCACCGGACAACCGGTTTGCGAGATCGCGCGCTCGACGGCCGAAGACATCGAACTGGCGCTCGATGCCGCGCACAAGGCGCGCGTGGCATGGGGCAATTCTTCACCCGCCTTCCGCGCCGGTATTCTGAACAAGATCGCCGACCGGATGGAAGAAAACCTCGACGTGCTGGCGCTTGTCGAAACCATCGACAACGGCAAGCCGATCCGCGAGACGACGCACGCCGACATGCCGCTCGCGATCGATCACTTCCGTTATTTTGCTGGTTGTGTACGCGCCCAGGAAGGTTCGATCTCGGAAATCGATCACGATACCATCGCCTATCACTTCCATGAACCGCTTGGCGTCGTCGGCCAGATCATTCCGTGGAACTTCCCGATCCTGATGGCGGTATGGAAGCTCGCCCCGGCGCTCGCTGCCGGTAACTGCGTCGTGCTGAAGCCTGCCGAGCAGACGCCGATGTCGATCATGGTACTCGCGGAACTGATTGCCGACATCGTTCCGGAAGGCGTGCTCAACATCGTCAACGGTTTCGGCGTCGAAGCCGGAAAGCCCCTGGCTCAAAACAAGCGCATCGCCAAGATCGCGTTCACGGGCGAGACGACGACGGGCCGTCTGATCATGCAGTACGCATCCGAGAACATCATCCCTTGCACGTTGGAGCTCGGCGGCAAATCGCCGAACATCTTCTTTGCCGACGTGATGGATGCCGACGACGAATACTTCGACAAATGCCTCGAAGGCTTCACGATGTTCGCGCTGAACCAGGGCGAGGTTTGCACCTGTCCGAGCCGCGCGTTGATCCAGCGTTCGATCTACGAGAAATTCATGGAACGCGCCCTGCAGCGCGTCGTGAAGATCAAGCAGGGCCATCCGATGGACGCGACGACGATGGTCGGCGCTCAGGCATCGAACGATCAGCTCGAAAAGATTTTGAGCTACATCGAAATCGGCAAGGGTGAAGGCGCACGCGTTCTGACGGGCGGCAAGCGGGCCAGCCTCGGCGGAGAACTTGCGAGCGGCTATTACGTCGAGCCCACGGTACTCGAAGGCCACAACAAGATGCGCGTGTTCCAGGAGGAAATCTTCGGGCCCGTCGTGTCGGTCACGACGTTCGAGGACGACGCAGAAGCGCTGTCGATCGCTAACGATACGCTCTATGGACTCGGTTCCGGCGTATGGACGCGCGATGGCACCCGCGCCTATCGCATGGGCCGCGGCATCCAGGCCGGCCGCGTCTGGACGAACTGCTACCACGCCTATCCGGCGCATGCCGCGTTCGGTGG
>DATBRP010000036.1:0-12150 GCA_036560245.1 Hyphomicrobium sp. | reverse complement strand
CCGAGCATGCAGGCCGCGCGTATTATTTCTGCTCGGCCGGCTGCCGCACGAAATTCGTTGCAGACCCCGCGAAATATCTCGATGCCGATGCCGCATCGGCCGAGCCCGTTCCCGAAGGGGCGATCTATACCTGCCCGATGCATCCGGAAATTCGGCAAGTCGGCCCCGGCACCTGCCCGATTTGCGGCATGGCGCTCGAACCGGACCTCGTTACCGCCGAAACTCAACCCAATCCCGAACTCGCCGACATGTCGCGCCGCCTTTGGATCGGCGTGGCGCTGGCAATCCCCGTTGTCATTCTCGACATGGGCGGGCACTTTTTCGGTCTGCATCATCTGATCGCGGCGACGACATCGAATTGGCTGCAGCTCTTGTTCGCGACGCCTGTCGTGCTCTGGGCCGGCTGGCCCTTTTTCGAGCGCGGCTGGCAATCGCTCGTGACGCGCAATTTCAACATGTTCACGCTGATCGCGCTCGGCACCGGAGTCGCCTGGACCTACAGCGTCATCGCCACGCTTTTCCCGCACCTCTTTCCATCGGCGCTTCGGAGTTCCGACGGCGCAGTGCCTGTCTATTTCGAAGCCGCGGCCGTAATCACAGTTCTTGTTCTCGTTGGTCAGGTTCTCGAACTCAGGGCGCGCGAGCAAACCGGCGGCGCGATCCGGGCGCTGCTCAATCTTGCACCTAAGACCGCACGACGACTCAGCGCCGATGGGCGCGAGGACGAAATTCAGATCGACGATGTGTCGGTCGGCGATCGCCTGCGCGTGCGACCCGGCGAACGCGTTCCCGTCGACGGCGAGGTTATCGACGGCAGAAGCGCGGTCGATGAATCGATGGTGACGGGCGAATCCTTTCCCGTCGCCAAGACCGTCAGTTCAAAGGTCATCGGTGGAACGATCAACGGCACCGGCAGTCTCGTCATGCGCGCGAGCAAGGTCGGCCGCGACACGATGTTGGCGCGCATCGTGCAGATGGTTGCAGAGGCGCAGCGCAGCCGTGCTCCGATACAGCGGCTCGCCGATCAAGTTGCGAGCTGGTTCGTGCCGCTCGTCATCGCGGTCGCCGTGCTGGCGTTTGTCGCGTGGGCGGCGTTCGGTCCGGAACCCCGCTTTTCATATGCGCTTATTGCAGCCGTTTCCGTGCTGATTATCGCCTGCCCGTGCGCCCTCGGGCTCGCAACGCCGATGTCGATCATGGTCGGCGTCGGGCGCGGCGCGCAGTCCGGCGTGTTGATCAAAAGCGCTGAAGCGCTGGAGCGCATGGAAAAGATCGACACGCTCGTCGTCGATAAAACGGGAACGCTGACGGAGGGCCGGCCGAAGGTGACAGCCGTTCGTGTCGCTTCGTCGATGAGCGACGCCGACGTGTTGAGGCTTGCCGCCAGCATCGAGCAAGCGAGCGAGCATCCGCTCGGCGCGGCCATCGTCGCGGCGGCGCATGAACGCGACATTGCCCTTTCGCAGGCGCAGGACTTCGCCGCGCCTTCCGGCAAAGGCGTTACGGGCGTGGTCGACGGGCGGCGCGTCTTGATCGGAAACCGGCGCATTTTGAAAGAAGCGAATATCGACTCTTCGTCTTTGGATGAAGATGCAGAGAGGCTGCGCGCGGACGGCGCGACAGTCGTCTATGTGGCCGTCGACGGCGAGGCGGCGGGAATCATCGCCGTTGCCGACCCGATCAAGGCGACCACGCCGTCGGCACTTTCGCGTTTGAGGGAGAGCGGCATTCACGTCGTCATGCTGACGGGCGACAATGCGACGACCGCGAAGGCCGTCGCGGCGAAACTCGGCATCGCGGACGTCAAGGCCGACGTTCTGCCCGAAGACAAGGCCAAGATCGTCGCCGGTCTCCGCGCCGATGGACATGCCGTCGCGATGGCCGGCGACGGCGTCAACGACGCACCGGCGTTAGCCGCCGCCGATGTCGGCATCGCGATGGGCACCGGCACCGACGTTGCAATCGAGAGCGCGGGCATCACGCTGTTGAAAGGCGACCTCGAAGGCATCGCACGTGGGCGACGTCTTTCGGAAGCGACGATGGGCAACATCCGCCAGAACCTGTTCTTCGCGTTCGTCTACAATGCCGCCGGCGTTCCGATCGCGGCAGGCGTGCTCTATCCAATCTTCGGTTTGCTGCTGTCACCGGTCATCGCCGCCGCCGCGATGGCGCTATCGTCCGTGAGCGTCATCACCAATGCTTTGCGGCTCCGGCATGCAGATCTGGGTTAAGCCGGCTCGGGCTGTGCTATCGCCCTCGCCTTCTCGGGCTTTCCGAGCAACAGAACGATCAGCGCGGCGACGAGGCAGACAACTCCGGCTGCGAAGAACGCGGGTAGATATGTCGCGTAGAGCGTGCGCGTCAGTCCGGCGCCATAGGCCGCTGTCGCAGCGCCGAGCTGATGGCCTGCGAAAATCCAGCCGAAGACGACGTTGGTTCGTTCGGCGCCGAAGTATCGCGATGTGAGTTTGACCGTCGGCGGCACGGTTGCGATCCAATCGAGGCCGTAGAACATCGCGAACACCGACAAGCCGTAGAACGTGAAATCCGTGAACGGCAGATAGATGAGCGAGAGACCGCGCAGGCCGTAATACCAGAACAGCAGCCAGCGATTATCGAAGCGATCGGAGAGCCAGCCCGATCCGATGGTGCCGAAGAAGTCGAAGACGCCCATCATCGCCAGAACACCCGCGGCCTTGACCGGCGCCAAGCCGAAATCGCCGCAAAGGGCGATGAAGTGCGTCTGAATGAGGCCGTTGGTGCTCAAGCCGCAAATGAAGAACGTCGCGAACAGCACCCAGAACGCGCTGTTTTGCGCTGCGTCCTTCAAGACAAGAATAGGCGAAAGAAGCAGTGCGCCTAGGCCGCCGGTCTCGGTCGGCGGCGGAACGATTTCCGTCGCGCCATAAGGAGCAAGGCCCATGTCGGACGGGCGATTGCGCATCAACAGAAGCACCAGAACGGCGGCGAGCGTCAGCATCGCGCAAACGAAGCATAGAGACAGCCGCCACCCATAGAGCGCCGTCAATTTGGCGAGCAGAGGCAGGAAGATAAGCTGGCCGGTCGCCGTGCTCGCCGACAGCATTCCGACCACGAGACCACGGCGTTCCGAAAACCAACGCGTCGCGACCGTTGCGGCGAGGACCATCGCGGTCAACCCGGTGCCGATACCCACGCCGATCCCCCAGAGCAGGACGAGTTGCCAAACCTGCGTCATCGCCAAGGATGCCAGCAGCGTCGACGCGATGATGACGAGCGCCGCCAGCACGATGCGACGAACGCCAAAGCGATTCATGAGGACGGCTGTGAACGGGCCCATGAGGCCGTAAAGCACGAAACGCACCGCGAGCGCGGAGGAAATCTCCGAGGCATTCCAGCCGAATTCATGCTCGAGCGGCACGATGAATACGCCCGGCGCGCCGACGGCACCGGCAGTCACCAGCATCGTCAGAAACGTTACCGCGGCAACGACCCAACCGTAATGGATGTTTCTTCGCGCCAGCGGCGCCGCGAGCGACGATGAGATCATGACGATGTTTCTGTTCGAGGACTGGAGAGACAGCGCCGTTCCGGGATGCATGATCCGGGATCGCGCCGACCGTGGTCAAGGCTAGGAGATTTAACCTGACTCCGGTGGCGATACATTACGACAAACATGTAATTGCAGCCGCTGACGCAATTTGACGCGTGCCGCGTTAATGCGTGCTTTCGATGATCACCTCGAACGACTGCAGCTCGTACTTATGCTTGAGCATGTTCAAAAGCGCGAGCGGAGGACCAGCGGTTTCCGCCTGCCTCCAGCGGATTTCAAACGTCGTCAGTTTGCGGTCGCCTTCAGCCACACAGGTCTGGCGAAGGAAGTTCGCGCCGTATCCGGACGCGCTCAATGCCTCATGAATCTCGGCGATCGACGGCGCGCCGGTACCTCCGGCGATGACGACGTTGGCGCGCCGTTCTCGCGGAATTCTGAGATCGATCCATTTGAAGCCGGCGAGCGCGACGAGTATCAGGATCGTCGCCGTGCAGCCGAGGATCAGTTGACCTCCCCCGAAGCAGAGGCCGATCACGGTCATCGCCCAAAGCGTCGCCGCCGTTGTCACGCCGGAAACGAGGTTGCCGCGTTTGAGGATGGCGCCGCCGCCGATGAATCCCATGCCCGTCAAAATACCGAGCGGCAGGCGCATCAGGTCCATCGTGCCGAACGACTCCGGCGTCTTGCCTCCGACGCTGAGCAGAAGGTTGGCCTGTATCATCGCGACGGCCGCGGCGAGCCCGACGAGAACGGTGGTGCGAAAGCCGGCGCTATGCCCGCCCGCTTCCCGGTTAAGCCCGATCACCGCGCCGGCAACCAAAGTCAGAGCCAGCCTCAGTGCAATATCGAGCCAACTCGGATGAAGGGGCATTTCCATCGTGGAGCCTCGCGCAGATTCGCGTGGTGCAATCCGGCGGACCGGCCACTCTTGTTAAAACGGATCGGATGACACGGCGGTTCCGGATCGGCGGCGCATGCTGGGTCGAGTAGTCTGCTACTCCCCGTCATCCTTGATGCGCTTGCTTTGTTTGGCATTGCCGACTCTCCTTCGTCGAGCCGGCCGGCAATGCCGTGTCGCCGCGCTCGGCAGAGAATGACGGGGGTCATTACCAGGGAGGGGGCCTCGATAGAACGACCTGCCGACACCTGTCTGGATGGCTGCCGTCGTGCGCGCATGCTCGCATGCGTGGGGCGGCCATGACGTAGGAGAATGACCCGACATGAGGCTCCGCACTTTCCCTCGGGGAGAGGGTCAGGGTGAGGGGCAGCCGCTTGCTCCGGCGTTGTCGCCGCCCCTCACCCCAGCCCTCTCCCCGTAAAAACGGGGCGAGGGAGTTTGTTCATCGTTCCGGCGACGGACTGGCTGGGATGGCGCCATCGGACGAGCGCCGATTACGATATCTGAAGCGCGTCCTTGCCGCGAATATCGGCTGTGACGTATTCCTCGTCTTGGCGTCCGGACCGTCACCGCGTTTCGCGTCCGGGCGGCGGCGTCAGCAAAGACGGGTGAAGGACTATGACACGCGGCCGGGCGATGCTCGTTCTACTGCTGATCTGGGCACTGATGATGATCATCCCGGACTTGGCGCGGGTCGTGCGTCCGCTGTCGTCGTTTGGTTTCTTCGCCAATAACAACGGCCTGATCTATGACGTTACGGGGCCCTTCTATTCGGAGGCGGACTCTCCGGCGTGGAGAGCCGGCGTTCGCACCGGCGACCGCATCGATCTCACCAAGATGCGCTGCTTTCCCTATGACAGCGCCAGATGCGCCGCCACGCTCGCGGCCCTCGGCGGCAACCTCTATGTCACGCCCGGCCGGACGGCGACGATCGACCTCGCGGCAACGGCAGACCGGCCCGCACGGCAAGTCACGCTGACGGCGGAACAGCGGCCGGCGACCTGGGTCGTTCGCGGCGTTCTGCTTCTCGATCAGCTGGCGGGTATCGCCGTCGTTCTGGCAGCGGCGTGGCTCGTATGGACCCGACCGGGACCAATGAGCTGGGGATTTTTTCTCTACGTCGTCTGGTTCAATCCCGGGCAAAGTTTCGAGTTCTATGCGCAGCTTCAGCGCTGGCCGCTTCTGCTGGTGCTGCAAAACTTCCTGGGCTGTTTCTCGCAAGCTGCCGGCTATGCCGGTTTGCTGCTGTTCGTCGTGCGTGCGCCGACGGACGTGCAGCAACCCGGTTGGGCAGGTTTCGAACGTTCCCTTCCGTTTGTTGCCGCCGTCATCGCGATCGTGCTGATGGCCGCTTACGGCACGGCGTTCGGCTTTGAAACCGAGATGCTGATGCGGGCCACGATCCTGTTCGGGCTCGTCGTCAGCGTCTGCGCCTTCGCCATTCTCATGCTCAGGCGCCAGACCTTGAGCCCGAAAGACAATCAACGCCTCAGATGGGTCATGTGGGGGTGTCTGATCGGGCTGCCTGTCTTCGTTCTCGCCGACCTCAGCGAATACACGACGCTGTTCAATCTCTATTGGGGCGGCTTGCAGATTCCGGAGGACGTGGTCGGCCTGCTCTATCTCGTCAATGGCATCCTCTGTCTGTTCGTCTTCGAGGCGGTGCGCAGGCCTCGCGTCGTCAACGTCGCAATTCCACTGCGCCGCGTGACGCTTCTGGCAATGACAATGAGCGTGCCGGCGCTTCTGCTCCATCAACAGGCGGAGCATTTGAAAGAGGATCTTGATATCCCGCGATGGGGATGGCTGCTTTTCGGCGCCGGCGTCATCTTCCTGATCGGACGCTTGCATGAGGTCTCGGTCGACCTCGCGGATCGCTTTTTCAATCGTCAACTCGACAAGGCGGAACTCGAACTTGGGGAAGCCATTTTACAGGCCAAGCATCCTGAAGCGATCGACCGACTATTGTCCGACGGGCCGCTTCGAACGCTGAAACTTTCATCCGCGGTGACGTTCCGGCGTGCCGACGCCGGCTTTTTCCGCGGCGATACCGGGGCCGGCTGGGAGGGCGTGGCATCACGCGATCTCAGGCTCGATGACGCCCATCTCGCGACATTGCTCAAGGGCTCACCGCGCAGCATCGACGAGGCTGCCGCGAAACAGGCGGGATTTCCGCCGCACATCGAAGGGCCGCTTCTCGCTGTCCCCGCGGCGAACCGGGCGCAATGCTATGCGATTTCGCTTTACGGACCGCATGAATGCGGAACAGCTATCGATACAAACGAGCGCGAGATTTTGATCAGCCTCGGCCACCATGCCGCCGACGCTTATGCGCGACTCGAAAACGAGCAACTGCGCGAGACGATCGCAACCCTACAGAAGCAGGTCGCGACGGCTGGTGTACCGGCATGAGGGCGTTTCGCACCTCAGTCGCCGAATGACGTATTCGCCGCCGGACGGTGCGGGAGTTTTCTCCTCGCAATCGCCCGGCAGCGGAGTCGTAGGTTATGCTTCTTTGATGACGCTGACGGCGATCTTGCCCGAGCGGCGGTCCGGCTCAGTTTCGAAAGCCACTTTCTGGCCCTGCGAAAGGCTACGCATTCCGGCGCGTTCAAGAGCTGTCGCGTGAACGAACACGTCGTTGCCGCCGCCATCCGGCGCAATGAAGCCAAAGCCCTTTTGGTCATTGTAGAATTTGACGGTACCCGTAATCATGGAGAATTCCTTCTAAGTCCTATGTGTCTAACTGACTGATGCCCGCGCCGACGCGTGAGCGTATGCGTCAGATTTCATGCTCGATATTTGGAAAGACGATTGTGCGCTTGGCTGCGCCCGAGACCCAATGCCTCGTATATCCGGCCAAAGTTCGATTGCCGCTTGGTACCACGCCAGGAACCGAATAGGAACCGCTAGTTTATCCGCCGCGGCATGCAGGTTTCGGGCCGAAAACTCATTGGCTAGGGAAGAAGGCTCGCCGATAACGCCCAAGTTCCGTGCCATAGGCCGTGCGACACTGCTGCAAGGTCCGGGATAAGTCGCGTCGCATTAATCCTTCCGCGCCATCACGTTCGTCTTGCAGAGTTTTCGCCCTCATGCCGAACTTCCCCGCCAAACAGCGCTTCAAAGCGTGGAGATGGGCCGTTGCCGTCGCCTATCTGTTCCGCGTTCGTCTCCGCAAGGTGCTACGCGACGATGTCTTCGCGCTCGTTCTCGCCGGAGCCCTGGTCGGCGCCCTGAGCGGCGCATTGGCCGCCTTAATGGTCTACCTGTCACAATCATTACACCGCTTGCTCTTTGCCCTTTCGCCAGGCGAACGCCTGAGTTCCGCAACACAGTTGCCGCGCGGGCTCACCCTGGTCGTGCTCGCCGCCGGTGGCCTCATTGTCGGAGCCACCTACTGGTATCGGGGCAGCCGGCGCACGCCGATCGTCGATCCCATCGAGGCCAATGCCCTGCTCGGCGGACGCATGTCGCTCACCGACAGCACCTATGTGGCGATACAGTCCGTTCTCTCCAGCGGCTTCGGTCTCTCGCTTGGCATCGAGGGCGGCTTTACGCAGATCGCCAGTGCGGTGGGATCGAAGTTCGGTCAGCTCTTGAACCGACGCCGTCACGACGTGCGCATGCTCGTCGGCGCGGGCGCGGCCGGCGGCATCGCCGGTGCTTTCGGTGCCCCTTTCGCTGGGGCCGCTTACGGCTTTGAACTGATCGTCGGCAGCTACACGGTTGCGAACCTGGCCCCGGTCGTCATGGCGTCCGTCGCCGGTATGCTGACGGCGCATGCTCTCTTCGGACACACGTATCATTTGCCCATCGGCACGCTCGATCTCGACGGCGACGGCCACATTTTCTCGGCGATGGTTCTCGGCGTCGTGTGCGGCTTGCTCTCCGTCCTGCTCATGCGCGGCGTGACGGCGACGGAGCACGTTTTCCATAATAGCGGCGTGCGCACGGCTTTGCGGCCGGTCGCTGGCGGATTGCTGGTCGCGGCAATCGCGATTTCGGTGCCGCATGTTCTGGGCTCCGGTCACGACGCAATGGCGCTGATGCTGAAAGAAAGTTGGCCGCTCGCCACGCTGACTGCCGTTCTTGTCGCCAAGATCGCGGCTTCCGCCCTGTCGCTCGGCTCGGGCTTTCGCGGCGGCCTTTTTTCGACTTCGCTCTTTCTCGGCATGGTGACCGGTACGATTGCCGGTCAGATCGGTCAGCATTTGGGTGTCTTCGCCGCGAGCGACATCGGCATAATGAGCCTCGTCGGCATGGCGAGCTTTGGCGCCGCGGTCATCGGCGCTCCAATGACGATGGCGTTATTGGCGATCGAGGTGACGGGGGATTTTTCCGTCGTCGGCCCCGTGCTTCTCGGCGTGCTCGCCGCGACGCTGACGGTTCGGCAAGTCTTCGGGTATTCGTTCGCCACGTGGCGTTTCCATCTGCGGGGCGAAGCGATCCTCAGCGGCGAAGATGTCAGTTGGGTCCGTCAGACGACCGCGCGGCAGCTCATGCGCCGCGATATCACCTTGGCGCCGGCGACGATGCGCCTCTCCGAGTTTCAGTCACAGTTCCCCGTCGGTGCGTCGAAGTACATTGCGGCCGTTGACGCGAACTCCGCCTTTGTCGGGCTGGTGGACGTTGCACTTGTTCACGCCGAGATCGCTCAAGACAACGCCGAGGCCAGCGACGCGACGCTCGATCAGGTCGTGTCGCACAAGGACGGGTGGGTCGACGCGCAGACGCGTTTCGACCGGTTGATGCCGCTGTTCGAAGCCCGAGAAACCGAATTGCTCGTCGTCGTCGAAGACAAGAGCACGAAGCGCGTCATCGGCCTCATCACCGAGGCCTTTGCGCTTCGCCGCTACCGCCAGGAACTTGAGGCGCGGCAGCAAGAGATGTTCGGAGCCTAGCCGCAACAGCACGGAGATACGACACCATGCACGCCGGTTTCATCGGGCTGGGCCAAATGGGCTCGGCAATCGCAGCGAACCTCCTCAAAGCCGGACACGACGTCACCGTCTACAATCGAACGCGGGCAAAGGCCGAAGCGCTTCGAGCGCACGGCGCCAAGGTCGCCGAGCGTCCGGCGGATGCGTGCCGGGGCGACGTGGTGTTCACGATGCTGGCGGACGATGCTGCCGTCGAAAGTGTTGTCTTCGGCGATGATGGCGTGCTCGCCAATCTTGCTAAAGGCGGCATACACATTTCGTCGAGCACGATCAGCGTGGCGCTGTCGAAGCGTCTGGCGGCGGCCCATCGCGAAGCCGGACAGCGTTACGTCGCGGCGCCGGTTTTCGGCCGGCCAGAAGCTGCGGCGGCGGCGAAGTTGTTTGTCATCGCGGCCGGTGAGCCGGATGCAGTGGGGACCGCGATGCCGCTCTTCGACGCCATCGCGCAAAAGACCTTCGTGGTGTCAGATAAGGCGGAAGCTGCGAACCTCGTCAAGCTCAGCGGCAATTTCCTGATCGCCGCCGTCATCGAGTCGCTCGGCGAAGCCATGGCGCTCGTCGGCAAGGCCGGAATAGACAAGCACGTCTATCTCGATATCCTTACCTCGACGCTGTTCGGCGCACCCATCTACAAAACCTATGGCAGCCTCATCGCCGACGCCAAGTTCTCGCCGCCGGGATTTGCCGCGCCGCTCGGGTTAAAGGACGTGAAGCTGGCGCTCGCAGCGGGCGATGATCTGCGCGTTCCCCTGCCCCTTGCGAGCCTGTTGCGCGACCGCTTCCTGACGCTTCTCGCCAACGGCGGCGACACGCTCGACTGGTCGGCGGTCGGCGGATTGGCTGCGAAGGATGCGGGTGGGGCGTAAGCTTTTTTTTCCTTGTGCCCGGCGACTCCCCTCCGGGGAGCCGGCCGCCGGGCAAACTCTTTTTTCCTTGTGCCCGGCGACTCCCCTTCGGGGAGCCGGCCGCCGGGTACGGCCTTCCGGCTGTCTCTTTTTTTGCTTTCCTTGTCGGAAACCGACACTTTGGTGCGTCCTAGTTCATGTCGGCCGCCGGTTCCTGGAAGGAATACGCGGCAACCGCTAGACTGTGACGGCCAACAGGAGAGACAACGATGGGCGGAGTGCGGGTTCTCGTAGGGACGCGGAAGGGCGCCTTCATCCTGGCATCGGACGAAGCGCGGAAGACCTGGGATATCAGCGGTCCACATTTCGCCGGTTGGGAGATTTATCACCTCAAGGGATCTCCTGCCGACCCAAACCGCCTTTACGCGTCCCAGTCGAGCGGCTGGTTCGGCCAACAGATTCAACGCTCGGATGATGGTGGCAAGACCTGGGAACCGGTCGACAACAAGTTCGCTTACGACGGCGTTCCCGGCACGCATCAATGGTACGACGGCACCCCGCATCCGTGGGAGTTCAAGCGCGTCTGGCACATCGAGCCGTCGTTGAGCGATCCGGATACCGTCTATGCCGGCGTCGAGGACGCAGCCTTGTTCCGCACGACGGACGGCGGCAAATCATGGGCTGAGCTTTCCGGCCTTCGCGGCCACGGATCGGGAGCCCATTGGATGCCCGGTGCCGGCGGCATGTGCCTGCACACGATCGTGCTCGATCCGAGCGATCCCAAGCGCATGTTCATCGCGATCTCGGCGGCCGGAGCTTTCCGCACCGAGGATGGCGGCGAGACGTGGCAGCCGATCAACCGGGGTCTTCGGTCCGAGCACATCCCCGACCCGACTGCCGAGGTTGGGCACTGCGTGCATCGGCTGGCCATGCACCCGTCCCGTCCGAACGTCCTGTTCATGCAGAAGCACTGGGACGTGATGCGCAGCGATGATGCGGGCAGCTCCTGGCACGAGGTCAGCGGCAATCTGCCGACCGATTTCGGGTTCGTTATCGACGTCCACGCGCACGAGCCGGAAACGATTTACGTGGTGCCGATCAAAAGCGATTCCGAGCATTTTCCTTGCGACGGGCAACTTCGCGTCTGGCGCAGCCGCTCGGGTGGCAACGAGTGGGAGGCTTTGTCCAACGGACTGCCGCAGTCGAACTGCTACGTCAATGTTCTGCGCGACGCGATGGCGGTCGATTCACACGAGTCCTGCGGCGTGTATTTCGGCACGACGGGCGGGCAAGTCTACGTTTCCGCGGATGCCGGCGACACGTGGTCCGCGATCGTTCATGATCTTCCGCCGGTGCTTTCAGTCGAGGTCCAAACGCTGACATGATCCGCGTCGTGCTTCCTTCGCATCTCAGGATGCACGCCAAGGTCAATGGCGAGGTGACGCTTGAAATCGATGGCATCGTCACGCAACGATCTGTTCTCGATGCACTCGAAGAAAGTTATCCTGTCCTTCGCGGCGCCATTCGCGATCACACGACGCAGCGACGGCGTCCGTTCCTGAGATTTTTCGCTTGCCAGCAGGATCTTTCGCACCAGCCTCCCGATACGCCCCTCCCCGAACCCGTCGCAAGCGGGGCGCAGCCGTTTCTGATCGTCGGCGCGATTGCAGGCGGGTGACGGCGCTGCATTGGTCTGTCACTGAGCAAATGCCCGAGGCTGCATCGCAATGAACGTGCACACTATGGAAATCGCCGTTCGCTCACCGCCGAGCCTCTAACTGTCTCCCTCCCTACGTTGCTGCGCCTCGCCATGTTTGTCGAGACCTCTGCGTCAACAGTTGGGAAACGTTCCGATGAAAAAACTTCGAAGGGCTGCCAAGCTCATATCCGAAAAAAAGATAGCTTATTGCCTCGCGGTAGCGCTTTGCGCATCTG
>DATBRP010000035.1:0-3542 GCA_036560245.1 Hyphomicrobium sp. | reverse complement strand
TGGAAAAAATTAGCTAAGCTATTGAAAATACTTGGCGGTCCCTACGGGAGTCGAACCCGTCTTTCAAGAATGAAAATCTCGCGTCCTAACCGATAGACGAAGGGACCGACTGTCGGCTTCAAGAGGCAACCCTATAGTCGGCTTCGGGCGCATTTGGCAAGCGCGGCCCATGCGCCCTATCCTGCGACAGGATGGTCATCAAAATAAGCTCAGAACATCAGGATTGCCGTCGAGGGTCGGCCGCATCCTCGATCTGCAGTTCGACGCGATCGCGGCCTCCCCACGTGTCGCGCCGCAAGTGTCCGGCCACGTGCAGCGGCATGCCGCCAGCGGACATCAACGTGTCGCCGAGGGGCTGGCCTGCGGCACGGAAGGCAATGGCGTCGAGCCGGGCTCCGTCGCCACCTTCGAGTATAACGCGTACGTGAGCTTCGCCGACGAGTTTGGCGAACTTGACGCGATGCGCCGGCAATACAAACCGCGCTTCGGAATTGCCCTGCCCGAACGGACTTACGCGCTCGATCATATCCATCAATTCCGGCGTTGCGCCGGACGCAACGAGAGCCGCATCGATATCGAGGCCTGCCGCGTCTTGGGCGCTCATCGTTGACGCGCCGAGATGCGACAGGAGATGCTGCTCGAGTGCCGCGAGGCCTTGCCGGCTGACGGTCAATCCCGCCGCCATCGCGTGACCGCCACCTTTGAGCAGCAGTCCCGCCGCGACGGCGGCGCGAACTGCGGAGCCAAGATCAACGCCAGGTATCGAGCGCAGCGATCCGGTGCCATCGTTGACGCGCGCCGCGTCGCCGTCCCAGGCGATGACGCAGGCGGGGCGCCGAAAACGTTCGACGAGACGACTGGCGACGAGCCCGACGACGCCTTTGTGCCAGGCATCGGAAGCCACGATCACAATCGCGCGCGACGGATCGTCGGTGACTTGGCGATCGGCGATGGCCATCGCTTCTTCGAGCACAAGCGTCTCGATATCCTTGCGCTCTTTGTTCAGGCGATTGAGGAGTTCGGCGATACGGGCCGCTTCGATCGGATCGGTCGTCGACAGCAGCGTTGCGCCGAGCGCGGCGTTGCCGATGCGTCCGCCCGCGTTGATGCGTGGGCCGAGAATAAATCCGAGATGATAAGGCGTCGGCGGCGTGGTCAGTCCCGCCGCATCGACAAGCGCCGTGAGGCCGACGTTCTCGCGCGCCCGCATCACGGCGAGGCCCTTTTTGACGTAAGCGCGGTTGAGGCCGATCAACGGCACGACGTCGGCGACTGTCGCGAGCGCTACGAGATCGAGCAGCGCCAGGAGATCGGGTTCAGGTGTTGCCGCGTAAAAGCCGCGCCGCCGCAGCTCGCGCGTGACAGCGACCAGAACGAGAAAAACGACACCGGCCGCGCACAGCGCCCCCTGCCCCGATATGTCATCCTGGCGGTTTGGGTTTACGACGGCTGTAACCTCCGGCAGCCGCTCGTCGGCTTGATGGTGATCGATAATCACAACGTCCGTGCCAAGACGGAGCGCCGCCGCCAGCGGTTCGAAGCTCGTCGTGCCGCAGTCGACGGTGACGATGAGTTTGGCGCCTTCGCCCACGAGCGTCTCGATGGCGGCGACGTTCGGGCCGTAGCCTTCGAATATGCGATCCGGAATGTAGATCCGTCCCGGCGTCTCGTGGTGCGCCAGGAAGCGCTTCAGAAGCGCCGACGAGCAAGCGCCGTCGACATCGTAATCGCCGAAGATCGCAACGGGCTGCTTGGCTATGATCGCGTCGGCGATCCGCGCCGCCGCGGTATCCATGTCGCGCAGATGGCTGGGATCCGGCATCAGAGATTTCAGCGTCGGATCGAGGAAACCCGCCACCGCGTCGAGGCCCACGCCGCGCGCCGCTAAGATACGTCCCATCAACTCCGGCAGGCCGTGACGCTGGCTGATTGCGGTTGCCAGCGGCTTCAATTCAGACGAAAGACGCTCGCGCCAGACGAAGCCGCGCGCACTCGACGTCACACCGAGAAACGCGAGCCGCTCCGGACTGCTTTCAACTTCGACCGTCGCAAGACGTCCTGAGCGCACTGGAGCCCCCGTTGCTTCCCGTCGCCAAGTTGTATGTCGATTCGCTGCGACGCGGCTGTTCGGGAGCGATATCGCCCACAGTCCAGTCCCTACGCCCCGCTGCGTTCCTGCTTCAGATAAAGCGGCTGCCGACGTTGCGCACCGTCGACTTGATGCGCCGTACAGTGCCAGTCTTCGAGCGCATCACAACGGTTTCGGTCTCGGCAAAGTCGCCCCTGATCCGAACGCCCTTGAGCAGCGAACCGTCGGTGACGCCCGTCGCCGAGAAAACGACGTCGGCGGAGGCCATATCCTCGAGCTTGAACTTCCTGTTGATGTCGGTGATGCCCATCTTTTCGGCGCGAATGCGTTCCTCATCCTTCATCGGTGTCAGTCGCCCCTGGATCTGACCGCCGATGCAGCGCAGCGCTGCCGCCGCCAATACGCCCTCGGGCGCGCCGCCGGAACCCATGTAGATGTCAATGCCGGTTTCGCGCGGATCCGTCGTCCAGATGACGCCTGCGATATCGCCATCAGGAATGAGCTGGACGCCGGCGCCGGCTTCGCGCACGGCTCGGATCAGCTCCGCGTGCCGCGGCCGATCGAGAATGCAGGCCATGATCTCGCCGATCGGCACGCCCTTGGCCTTGGCCAGCGCGGTGAGATTATCGGCCGGTGTCGCATCGAGATCGACAATGCCTTCGGGGTAGCCGGGGCCGACGGCGATCTTGTTCATGTACATATCAGGCGCGTGCAGCAGACCTCCACGCTCGGAAATTGCGAGCACCGCGAGAGCGTTCGGCATGGCCTTGGCGCAAATCGTCGTGCCTTCGAGCGGATCGACGGCGATGTCGACTTCCGGGCCTTCGCCGGTGCCGACCTTCTCGCCGATATAGAGCATCGGCGCTTCATCCATCTCGCCTTCGCCGATGACGACGGTGCCTCTGATCTCGACGCGGCCAAGCTCTTTGCGCATGGCGTCGACGGCGGCCTTGTCGGCGGCCTTCTCATTGCCGCGTCCACGCAGCTGCGCCGCCGCAATAGCCGCGGCTTCCGTTACGCGCGCCAGTTCGAGCACGAGGATGCGCTCGAGTCCCGGACCATGCGTACCGTTCGATTGGTCGACCTTGCTCATCTGCTAATCCTTCCGAACTCTTCGCTGGCCAATGTTCAAAGTTAAAGCTCTTCGATGCGGATCATCTGCGGGCTCTCGGTAACGTTGCCGTCCGCTTCAATCGTTTCGAGTGCCTTGCGCATCGCTTCTTCAGTTGTCTCGTGCGTGATGATGATGACAGGCTGCGCCTTGGCTGTGGCGCGCTGCGGAGTGGCGCGCGGCGCGTGCAGGGTTTGCGGACGGTGCTGCACGATGCTTTCGAGCGATACACCGCGATCGCCCATGCATTTGGCGACGCTCGCCATGGCACCCGGTTTATCCTGAAGCGCCAACCGCACGTAATAAGATCCATAATGCCGGTCGAGAGTGGCGCGCTTATGC
>DATBRP010000034.1:0-9009 GCA_036560245.1 Hyphomicrobium sp. | reverse complement strand
ACCGGAGGCAAAACCCTGCTTTTGGAAAATCGCAACCTTTGGCGGCCGGTCCCCTGCGATGACGTCGGCGCCTTCACCGACATCGACACGCGCAGCGATCTCGACGCTTTCCGTCACGCCGGCCGCGAGACGACGCGACGTAAATGATTGTCGAACGCGATATCGCTGAGCGCCACTTCCGAGATGACGCTGGCGCGCGGCGTTTCATACCGCATGACGCCGAAGCCTGACGACGCCGCAAAATCGCCGCTGCCCTCGGACGCGAGACCGCAAACATCCTTGAGATTGCTCTTGCCGACGACGTTCCCTGTTTCCGTATCGACGTAGAGGACGTGACCTGCCTTCGGTGCGCTTGCTGCAATGATGCGGCCGTCGGCGCTGACCGCCATAGCCCCGATGTAGCCGCGCAGATCTTTGCCGCCGCCCGGCGCGTCGACGAGTTTCAACGCGCGGTCCGGACCGGCGCTGCCGACGATCTGCGGCGTTTCGCTAGGGCTACCTTCCCACTGACCGCCAAACCAAACGACCCCTTTGGCATCCTGCGTCACGTGGCGAATGGAAAGGGATTTGAGATCGCCTGTCATCGCGTGCTTGGCGATAAGCGCGCCAGTCCCTGCGTCGACGAACGCCAGCGACGGCTGCATCGTTTCGATGTTGAGATCCACGCGGCCCGCATCCGGCACCGTATCGAGACCGCCGTTTCCAACCGCGATCGTCTTGCCGTCGGCGAGCAGCATGATCTCATGCGGTCCGGTACCGTAGCTCGAATGTTCACCGATCTTGCGATATTCGCGCGCCACATCGTAGATACCGATGACGCCGCGAGCGCCCGTGATGTCGTTCTCGGAAATGTAGAGCAATCGCCCATCATTGGAAAACGAACCGTGGCCGTAGAAATGCCGGCCGTGACTCGCGGTGAAGACCTGCGGCGGCGTCGCCTTATCCAATTCAAACGCGACAGCGAAAGTGCCGGGGCGCCGCGCGATAACCACGACGCGACCGGATGGACGGTGGATGGCGATGTCATGGCCGCGGCCCGAAAGCGGAAGTTCGCGAACGACCGATCCGTCGGCCCGCAACATCAGCACGCAATAATCACCCGCCGCCCGGCGCGCCGCCGAGACATAGGCGATCTCACTCGTCCCTGCTCCTGCCGCGAACGCTTTACCCATCGCACCCGACCCGACGAAAGCCAGCGTGCCAAGCAAAAGGGATCTGCGGTCAATCGCCATCGAGTTCATTGAACCCCACACTGAGTTTCGCCGCCGGACACATCTGACTGTTGATGAGCCTGCGCAGGCCATTCATTTTGTCGAACACTTCGCGGATCGGCGGCGCATCGCTTCTTTGCGCATCCGGCGCCCGGCCGCCAAGGCCGTCGCTCGATTCCGCCGCCCGCCATGCGCCAGTCACCCAGCCCTTCATCCAGGCCTTGTCGGCAGGCAGATAGGCTTCGATGCCCAGCGCATCGTAGAAACTCTTCAACGACTCCACATTGGCTTCAAAAAATGCGCTGCGAAGCCCTGATTTCTCGAACGGTCCGGGCAGTTTCGACTTCGCGTCGATGTGCGGTTTCAGTTGCAGATCGGCGGTCAGAGACAGACCGGTCAACAGCGCCTTGACGAGTTCGCCCGCCGATTCACTCGCGTCCTTATAGGTATCGTTGTCGGGGCCCGGCTTGAGCATCTTGTCTTTCCAGCCGCCCGGCTTTTCCCACCTATTGGCGATTTCGCCAGCTACGTTTGCGACGTTCGCGGCGATAGCCTTGGCAACCTCGCAGCGATAGTGCGCGGCTTCGCCCGGACCGAGAGGCACGTTCTTGTCCTGCATCAGAGCTTCGAGCGCCGGCAGACTCTGCACCGCGACGCTCTGCTTGGCGATCGCGCCGTCTTTCAGGATTGCCTCGTCCTTGCTCAACAGAATGAGGCGTAACTGCCGATCGACGAAACCTCGCGGGTCCGGCCAAAAGGAAATCCGCTCGCGGAGACCTCCTTCCAGCATCGGACCGAAGCGCAGAAAATCGACGCCGGCATAGGCTTCGACGGCTTTACGGAACCGACGGGAAAGTTCCTCATTCGCAGCCGCCGAACCCGTGGTGCAGACATTGCCGACCGCATCCGGAAGACGCGCCGCGGCGTCCTTCAACGCGTCGACGTGAGGAATGATATGCTTGTCGATGACCGCTTGAACCATCTCCATATGAGTGGGCGGTTCGGCGGCCGACGCCACCGTGGCAAGCGCCATAAATATGAAAAACGAGAGGTGCGCTCTGATCGTCTGCTGCAATTTCATAACCCATTCACATAGTCGATTAAGCGCGTCTGATCTTCCGGCTTCAACGCTTCGAAGAGACCGCGGCTACGCGCAGCTTCTCCGCCATGCTTCGCCACCGCCTCGGCAACCGTCGCAGCCGAGCCATCGTGAAGATAGCGCCGCGCCTGACGGCGAACGTGGCCCTCGATCAGCGGCGCCGTCCGCCATTCGGATGACTTCACCCCCGGCTCGCCGACACCGTCGTCGAGTGCTGCTCCCATATCGTGAAGGAGGAGATCGGTAAATGCGGGAATGGACGCTCCGTCGCGCGTCTTGAGGCTCGGCACGTGACACGTTGCGCAGCCGGTCTCGGCGAAAAGCCCCGCGATACCTGGATCGGAAGCCTCGGGTCGCGCATGCAGCGTTTCAAGATAACCCGCAACGAGTCCCAGCATCATGCCCGAAATCTCGCGCCCGTCGAACAGCGGGCTTTCGCCGTTGGCCGCCGCGAGGCAGGCCGTTTCGAACTTCGTGCAGTCGCCATAAGGAAGCGGCTCTTTCGGGCTCGAAAGCCCGATGTCGAACGCAAAAGCGTGCGCGACCTGATCTTCGATCCCCACGTGGGCCGCTTTCCAGCCGTACCGGCCGATACCCTGCGCTGTCCGGTTGGCGCGACCTCTCACGCCGTCGCCGTCGCGATCATCGGGATCGACACGTTTCAAGATTTCCTCATCCGGAACGCGAGCGAATGCGGCGCGTCCGAAGAGCGACGGTGCGAGCCGCACGCCTGCCTTCACGTCGGGTGCCAGCGGCGGACCCTCTAGATGATATTCGAGCCGCGGCAGGAAATGTGCGCTGCCTTCCGGCATGAGTCCCGGCACGGCGTTGGTTTGCAATTGCAGGCCGTAATATGGGTCCGTCGAGCCGTCGGCCCGTCCGAACCGAACAACAGCTCCCGCGAGATCCTGAGTTCCGTCGTCGCCCGTCACGACGCGCGCGCCCTCACCTCGCGAATGGCAGGTAGAGCACGAGCGTGCCGTGAAAAGCGGGCCCAATCCGTCCGAAGCGTTGGTCGAAGACGGCGCCGGAATCCAATTGCGATCGAACAGCGCCTTGCCGGCATAAGCGTCGAGCGGATCGGCGCTCAGCGTGCCAGGATCAAGGCCCGCGATGGCGAGCGACGCAAGCACCAAACAAACGCGCGCGATGGCGTTCATACGACGGTGATATAGCCCATCATACCGGCTTCCTGATGCTCGATGATGTGGCAGTGGAACATCCATTTCCCAGGCTCGCCGGCAACCAGTCCGACTTCGATCCGCTCATTCGGGAGCAACAATACGGTATCGGCGCGAAACTGCGGCATGTGCCGCCGCAAGCTCGATTTTAGCACCTCGAACGTGTGTCCATGAATATGGATCGGATGCGAATGCGGCGTCACATTATTGAGTTCGAAAATATAACTCTGACCGGACTTGAGCACGGCGAGTGGCGGCCCGAGGTCCCTGTGGGTCATTCCGGGCCACACCTGTTTGTTGATCGCCCAGAACGTCCGGCTGGCCAGACACAGCGAACCGATCTGTATGCCGGAATTCTGGCTCGCGGCGGCCACCGCTGCGCCGGTCGGAGTCGCCGAGAATTCGAACGGGATGCGCTCGGCTGCCGCGACGTCGATCTTTTCGAACGGCATGACTTTGAGCGGCGTCGCCTCGAATTTGCCGCTTCGCTTCGCCGGACCTTCGGACAAAAACTCGGCGAGCACGACCGGCTCCTTCGAGAAATAGTCCATTAGTTGCACCGTGCCGCCCTCGGGCGCGGTCCGCAGCAGAAGATCGAGACGCATCGCCGGTCCCATCCGCCAGGACTCGAACGGAATGGGCGGAAGCCCATTGCCGTCGACGGCAATGATCGCCGCCTCTGCATTCTCGAATCCGATCTCCGAAATCCGGACCGGATCGACGTTGTAGAACCGAATGCGGACATCGGCCGATGACGGCACCTTGATGACCGGCTTGGTTATCCCATTGACCGACCTGACCGTACCCGATGTACCGGCCTTCGCCGCGCCTGCGTCCGTGGTAAATGGGAGGAACGTTCCCTCTGGCGATATGCGCCAATCCTTCATGATCAGGACGCGTTCTGCGTCCGGAGCGACGACCTCATCCCCCTCGATGATGATCACACCCAAGAGACCCCGGCCGAAGTGCTCGGAAGTATCGCAGTGCGTATGAAAAAAGAAACTGCCGGTATCTGGCGGTGTGAAGTCGTAGCTGCCTTCGTGACCCAGCTCGACCGGCTGTTGCGTCATGAACGGAACGCCGTCCTGGCTGTTCGGAATTCTCAGCCCGTGCCAATGGATGGATACGTATTCGCCCGGCCGCGGCAGACTATTCTTGTAGCGCGTCTTGAGACGCTCGCCGAGTTTCAAGCGAACAATCGGATAAAGCGAGCCTTCCTGAAAGGTCCACAACGGCAACGTATGGCCGTTGAAACACGGCAGCGCCGCCGGCCGCTCCGCGAGTTCGAGAAAGAGATTTTTCGTGTCGCTTGCGATTGGCTGCGCGATAATTTCTTGCGCCTGCGCCCGCGATGTACGCCCGGTCAAAAGAGAGAAAGACGCCGCAGCGCTACCCGAAAACGCTGCGACGCCTGCCATGAATTCTCGACGTGTAACCATCAAATCGCTTCTATCATCGGGCTGCCGACAGAAAAAGAACCAGCTTTACAAGCGATGGCGAATTACTTCGACTTCGCAACCTGATCCGGCTTGTCGAGGCTGTCCGATCCTTCAACCTTGATCTTCAAGTTCAGCACCGCGACGACCCCTTCGATTGCGCGAGCCTGCGCCACCAGCCCGTCGACGCCATCGAGGATCATCTTGTTGCCGACGTCGTTGCCAGCCGCCAGCATTTGATCGTAGGCCATCTCACCCGAGTCGGCCTTGACCTTGATCGCCTTGAGCTTGCCGAGCGCTACATTCATTGCGTCGTCGACGCGCTTGGCAGCTTCCGGAGACTTCGCACGCGCAAGATCCGCAATGCTCGCACCGCCAACAGTCTTGGAACCCTCGTACTTGCCGTTCCAGATCTCCATCATACCGATTTCGTCGTTGTAATGGCTGTTATGGGTGTTGTCGGAGAAGCAATCGTGCTCTTCCTCGGGGTCGTGCAGCATGACGCCGAGCTTCATGCGCTCGCCCGCCAATTCGCCATACGAGAGCGAACCGAGGCCCGTGAGAATGGTCGAAAGCTGTGCGTTGTCGTCCTGCGCCGCGAGTGCCTTGCGCGCCGCTCCATCAGGCGCCCAGTCATTCACCATTTCTTGCAGATCGTCGACGAGCAGATCCGTCGCCGCCTTCAGATAATCGCGACGGCGATCGCAGTTGCCGTTGCTGCAATTCTTGAGATCGTAATCCGTTGCCGGACGTTCGCCCGCGCCGGGTCCCGTGCCGTGCAGGTCCTGGCCCCACAGCAGGAACTCGATGGCATGATATCCAGTGCCGACGTTCGCCTCGACGTCGAGCGCGCTGTTGAGCTGCGAGATGACCTTCTTGTCGATCTTGCTCGCGTCGAGAATTTTGGGTCCGAGGCGGATCTTCTTGTTGGCAATGATGTTCGCCGTGTAGAGCGGGTTCTCGGCTTTGGTGTCGCCGTAGCTCGCCTTGTCGACATAATCGATCAGACCCTCGTCGAGCGGCCATGAGTTGACGTTGCCTTCCCAGTCGTCGACGATCTTGTTGCCGAAGCGATAGCCTTCGGTTTGCATGTAGGGCACGCGCGCAGCCTTCCAAGCGGCCTGCGCCGCCTTCTGCGTCGTGGGGTTCGGGTTGGCGAGAAACGCGTCGACCGCCTTGTCGAGATCCTTCGCCGTCGTCAAAGAGTCCGAATACATCGCTTCGGCGATGTCGCCGTAATTCTTCATGATGTCCTTGACCGAGGGCGCGTCAGCAAGGGCCGGACGTACCGCTGTCGCTCCCGCGAGCGCCAGTCCCGTAGCACAGGCCAATGCAATCGCCGTTTTTGACATCGTTCAATCTCCATATTTTCGTAGAATGAGGCGGCCTCGACGCGTAAGCGGCTGCGCCGGTTATTTATTTACCGCGATTGTATACATTACCTCCATACGGCACTGTCAAGTGAACTCGGGGCGGTCTCCGGGGACAGGCTTGGGAGCCTCGGTCGCGCGCCCCTTGCCACGTCAATAAGAATTGTGAAACAAGCAACCTAGCCAACTTTTTAGCCGCGGCCGCGCGGTTCAGGTAACCCAATATGCGCTTGACGAAGCAGACCGGCCACGCGATCCGCATTTTGATCGATTGCACCCTGGCCCGAGACCAGCTCGTGAAGGTAGCGGACGTGTCTGACCGGCTCGGCGTCACCAAACAAAACGTCTTCAAGATCGTCCACATTCTTTCCCACGCCGGCTTCCTTTCGGCGGTCCGGGGACCAAATGGGGGCGTCAGGCTCGCGAAACCGGCGGAATCGATACGGATCGGCGACGTCGTTCGGGCGATCGAAGTAACGCGCGTGCAGGTCGAAGGCGGACAAGGCCGCAGGTCCGCCGAATCCGATCCGGCTTCGATCAATGCCATGTTCGATGACGCGCTCGGCGCGTTCATCTCGGTGCTCGATCAACACACCCTTGCTGAACTTGCGATGCAGCGATCACCTGTCGGGATCGCAGACGTGACCGAAGACGGCGCCGGCGGCAGCGCACGCAGTTCGAGAGTACGTACAAAGAAGCCCGCAACACGCGGCTTGCGACGGAGCTGAGCCTCCGCCGAGGAGCCCGATGTCGTTCATCAGAAATCCACTGTCCCATGAGACGGCTGCAAAAGGCCGTACATATTTCGCAGTATTATGTGCAGCTGCGCTCGGCGCGCTGGTGCCTGCGTGGGTCTACGCCGGGGAACCATTGCGCTCCGGAATCTTTCTTCTATGCGGCCTCGTTGCCGGCGCTGCTGCGATTCTGACCTGGCTTTACGGCCGGCTGCGAACAAAAGCGGATGGTATGACAGGTATCAACGCGAGTTCCGACAAAGCGCTTTCGTGGACCGATCTCGCGGCCGCGATGCCCGATCCCGCTATCGTCCTCGATCGGACGTCGGCAATCCTCAACTACAATGCCGCCGCACAGTCGATTTTCGATAGACTTCGGAAGGGACTACCGCTCGAGCACGTCAACCGGGATCCGGAACTGATCGCGGCTGTTACAGGTGCTTTTGAAACCGGCGAAAAGCGCACAACGCGGCTTGTTTCGCGCGGCGGTCTCGATCAGCGCTTCATCGCGACCGTTACGCCGCTTGGCGGCGGCGAGCATCGGCCGGTAATGGCTGTTCTGATTACAATTCACGATCAATCGGACCAGCATCGCATGCTCGAGATGCGCACCGATTTCATCGCCAACGCCAGTCACGAATTGCGCACGCCATTGGCTTCCGTCCGCGGCTTTATCGAAACACTGCAGGGCCCGGCGCGTCACGACGAGGCCGCGCGCGATCGCTTTCTTGCGATCATGGCCGATCAGGCCGAACGCATGACGCGTCTCATCGATGATTTGCTGTTGCTCAGTCGCGTCGAGGAAAAAGCGAACTTAAAACCGACGGGCCGCGTCGATCTCGACGACTTGATTGAAGACGTCATACGATCCCTCGCCCCGGCTGCGGATGAAAGACGCATAACGATTACCGTCGAACCGGTGTCGGCGCCGCTCGTCGCCCTGGGCGATCGCGATGAACTTTTCCAAGTCTTCCACAATCTCATCGAAAACGCCGTCAAATACGGTCGCGAGGACGGCACGGTAAACGTTTCATTGACGAGAACTAAAACCGGGCGAACTGGCAGCCATAGCGATCGCGCCACGGTGACGATTGTCGACAATGGCCCAGGCATCGCACCCGAGCATCTTCCGCGTTTGACCGAGCGTTTCTATCGCGTCAGCACCGAACATAGCCGCCGCATCGGCGGCACGGGGCTCGGCCTCGCGATCGCTAAACACGTCCTCAATCGGCACGAGGGCGAACTCTCCGTCGAGTCGGTCGTGGGCCACGGCACGACTTTTCGCGTGCTCCTGCCAGCGAACTTATAGTTCTCGCAAAATCAACGCGTTAGGCTGTCACAAATCCATAGCATCAGACGTCTACAAGGGCTGCACGCTATGTGACAGCGGTGTGAAAGGTACGCCCCCGGCAATCGGTGGTTGCTCTCCCGATGTGGATATAGCGCTGAGCCTTCTAACAAAGGCTCTGACCGAGCAATGGCACCGTCAGGCAACTGCAAGCTATTGCGGACAAATACGCCGACCTGCGGAAAGATCGTTAGAAAACAGAGTGTTAACCTTTCACGCAACCGTGAACTTAGTGGACTAGAGAGTGCGTGCCGCGCTGACGCCGGCAAATGGGGTGGCGAGGCATCTAGCCCCGTAAACAAGGAGATTACGAGTGAAACAGTCTTTGGTTGCGCTTTTTGCGGCGCTCGCGGCAACGGCCGTGACGACCGCTCCCGTCAAAGCAGATATCTCGGGCGCGGGCGCTACGTTCCCGTATCCGGTCTATGCAAAGTGGGCTGACGCCTACAAGAAGCAGACGAACGTCGGTCTGAACTATCAGTCGATCGGCTCGGGCGGCGGCATCAAGCAGATCGAAGCCAAGACCGTCACGTTCGGCGCATCCGACATGCCGCTCGCTGGCGACAAGCTCGAGAAGGACGGCCTGGTTCAGTTCCCGACCGTCATGGGCGGCATCGTTCCGGTCGTCAA